>NZ_JAEQCB010000146.1:0-32170 GCF_020738785.1 Microcoleus sp. PH2017_05_CCC_O_A
TCCGGCAGACTCCCTGTGTCCCAAGGAGTAGAATTGTTGATTTTTTCACCCATCCATCAGCTCTTTTACGGCAAGAAAGGGATTTTGGGGCTACCAGTCAGAAACTGATAGGTGGTGTCTAGCATTTATACAACGGAAAGTTCGCCCACCACGGCTACTCTTATCATCCCCGCTTATTTCGATTCTATCATGGATTCGCTATCGCTCAATTTGCTTGCTGCTCGTTTTCATCCCGTCACTCATCCTGTAAACGGATAGAGTGCGGGACTTCCCACTCGTATTAGTTAAAACAATTGATTGCCAATTTTTTCCATTGTCGGGGATACTACAAGTACACAGGGGGTAATTGCTGTTTTAACTGCTGACACGGCAACGCCACAGGAAATATCTCCCGCACGCAGACGGTCTAGCAACTACTGCAACCGCTAAGAGGGTTAAGATGTTCTTAATTGCCGAAACCCTTGTGGTTGATTGCAATGAAAGGTCTTCCCTCGAACGTCTTCCCTCGAACGTTTTCCGTCTTCCCTCGAACGTTTTCCGTCTTCCGTCTTCCTTCTTTCGGTCAACTATCAACTATCAACTATCAACTGCCAACTGCCAACTGCCAACTGCCAACTGCCAACTGCCAACTGCCAACTGCCAACTATCAACTGCCAACTGCCAACTGCCAACTGCCAACTGCCAACTGCCAACTGCCAACTGCCAACTGCCAACTGCCAACTGTCAACTGTCAACTCTTCCTTCTATACAAACACAGGGGTTGCATCGGAAGCGAAAACCAGCGCGCTGGAAAAGCTGTAATTTTGTTACAAGTTGTAACTTTTTCAAATAACAGGTTAAATTTAGTTTCACAAGAAAGTTAAATTCCAGAAAGTAAAATTAATTACAGTCGAGTTAAGCTAAAAGTGTTTGCTAAAAAAAATCATTCAAGGAACCCAGAAACCAACAATTCTCACTTGACAGGTACGGGGGACGATCTCGCGGCCACGAAAGTTTCGTCCACCAAACAACAAGTCGAACAGGATTGGTATCGAACTGTCTACGATAATTTTCCGGGCATTTACTTCGTCCTAGACGCTTTGGGAAGAGTTTTTTCCCTCAATCAATTCGGCGAATCTCGCCTCGCCTACAGGTCGCAGGAATTAATTTGTCATTCAATTTTTAACATATTTTACTGCCAAGATCAAGGGAAAATGCAGTCAGAATTTGCGAGATTGGTTCACCCGACAAAAGGTACGTCAAATCCAAAAGTCGCCTGTTGGGAAGGCTGTTTGACTCGCAAAGACGGCAAAATTATGTGGGTAAAAGCAACGGCGCGCGCTTTGCCTGCGGTAGAATGGAAAATAGACGAAAATACCGATAGTCACTCAGTTGCCAATTTCCAACGGCCGGTGGTACTGTTAGTTTGCGAAGAAATTAAGGCCGCTGCGCCGGTAGCACCGCCGCCAAATTCTCAGGACAATTGGCGCCGTTCAACTTTGGCGATCGCAAAATTAGCCAAAAGTCAACTTAAAGAACGCAACAATATAGAAGAATTCATCCGCGAAGTCACGGAAACCGCTGTCAGTATTGTCAACTGCGATCGAGCCAGTATTTGGCTGTACGGGGAAGACAAAACCCAGCTTCACTGTATCGACTTTTACGAACAAAATACCAAACTCCATTCCGTACAAATAATCATCACAGCGGCCGACTGTCCGGCGTATTTTCAAGCCTTAAAATCCGTAAATGCGATCGCAACGGTGGCAGCCGAAAATGACCCGAGAACGCGAGAACTGGCAAGTCTTTATTTTGCAGATCGGGGTACGACTGCCCTGTTGAATGTACCGATTTTGCTGGCTGGTCAAATGGCTGGAATAGTCAGCGCTGAACGCCGGGGTTCCAGCATCCAGTGGACGGAAGAAGAACACGAATTAACTACAATCTTAGCAGAATTTGTATCGTCAAGTTTGTTGGCTAGCGAAAGCTTAAAATTAGAAGCTATGCGGCGCGAACAGCAGCAAAATATGCTGAGTCAATACTACGACCAACTAGAAGAAAGAGTAGAAAGACGCACGGCAGAACTTAAAAAAGCTAACAAAAAACTGGAACAAGAAATAATTAAAAGAAAACAAGTAGAAGCAGAAATGCGCCGCCAGCACCAAGAACAGCAAATTATTTTTGATTCGGTGCCGGCGATGATTTGGTACAAAGATACGGACAGCCGCTTGTTGCGAATTAATCAAGCCGCCGCTGCATCGAGAGGTTTGCCCGCAAATCAACTAGAAGGCAAATCTTTTTATGAAATCTATCCAGACGAAGCAGAACAATATTATTTAGAAGATTTAGAAGTCATCAATTCTGGCGTTCCCAAATTGGGAAAAGTCCAACTGCTGCCAACTGCCACCGGTCACAAATGCTGGGTGCGGACAGATACAATACCTTACCGCGACGAATCAGGTCAAGTGGCTGGCGTTATCGTGTTTGCAGTAGATATTACAGATTTAATTAGAGTCGAAAGAGAACTGCGAGAAAATCGCGCTCGCCTTACTGAAAAAGTTGAGAAACGTACTGCTATGTATCGGCAGGCAATGGCCGCTCTGTATTCGGCAAATACGCAAATGCAACAGCTAATGAACAACAGCTATGCCGGGGAACACGGTAGCAGCACAGCAGCACAATTGCTCGAATGCGAAGCTTATTTTGAAGCAGTTGCCGTGGCTGATCGCGACACAATTTTGAGCGTCAGCAGGGATTTTGCCGAACTGTTCGGTTACGAACCTGCGGAAATGGTGGGAATGAGTTTGCTGGAACTGCTGTCGCCAAAATCTTACAAAATGGCACCACAAATGATTTCTGCACCCAGCAATACAGTCTGCGAAACGATTTTTCTCAGGCGGGACGGGACTGCTTTTCCTGCTGACGTGCGTAGCAAATTTGTAGTTTGCGAAGGTCGTTTGGTGCAGGTTAAAGCAGTGCGAAATCTCACGGAACGCAAATTAATGGCAGCAGAATTAGAACGATCGCGCTCTTTGTTGCACGCTACTATGGAAGCGACGGCAGACGGCATTCTGGCTGTTACTAATGCCGGAGAATTGATTAGTTTTAATGAAAAGTTAGTTCAAATGTGGGGGATTCATGAAGAAGTTAGAAACTCACTGGATAGAACGGTGCGGCTGACGTTTCTCACTAAGCAAGTTAAAGATCCGAGGGATTTTTTACAGAGAGTGAGAGAAATTTATAGCGATGCGGAGTCCGAAGGCTGCGATATTCTCGATTTTAAAGACGGCCGGACTTTTGAGCGATACACGCAGCCGATTCGAGTCGGACAAAATATTATTGGCAGGGTGTGGCGCTTCCGCGATATTACTTCTCGCGAAAAGGTGACGGCAATGTTGGGGGATTCTCAACGGCGCTTTCGGGCAATTTTTGATTCTTCTTTCCAATTTGTTAGCTTGCTAAAACCGGATGGCATTCTGCTGGAATCTAACCAAACTTCTCTAGATTTCGCGGGAATTAAGCTGCGGGATGTGGCAAATCGCCCGTTTTGGCAGGGGCCTTGGTGGGGGGGTTCTCCGGAAGTTCGGGAACAGTTGCAAGAGGCGATTTCTCGATCGGCAAAAGGTGAATTTGTCCGCTATGAAGTGGAGGTTCAAGGGGTAAACCGCACGGCAACTATCGATTTTTCTCTCAAACCGGTGGCAGACGAAACTGGTAAAATTGTCTTGCTGCTACCGGAAGGTCGAGATATTACTGAAAGCAAGCAGGTGCAAGTGGCTCTGCGCCAGCAAGTTGAGCGGGAACGCCTGATCGCCGAAATTCAATCTCGCATCCGTTCTTCTCTGGATCTCAAAGATATTCTTAAGACTACAGTAGCGGAAGTGCGGGAGTTTTTGGCGACGGATCGGGTGATTATTTTCCGCTTCCGGCCAGATTGGAACGGGGATGTGGTGGTGGAGTCGGTGGGCGCAGGATGGATGCCGCTGATGGGGATGGCGATCGAGGATTGCTGTTTTGCTAATACTTATGTGGGACAGTATTTAAAGGGCAGAATTCGCGCTGTAGAAAACATTCAGGCTTCTAATTTTGCCGAGTGCCACGTCAATTTTTTGGCCGAGTGTCAGGTGAAGGCGAATTTGGTGGTGCCCATCGTGCAGCAGGGAATCGAACACCGTGACGGCAATCCTTCTTGTCAAGTGCCGAAGTTGTGGGGTTTGTTGATTGCCCACCACTGTTCGGCGCCCCGCGAGTGGCAGCCGTTTGATATGGATTTGCTGAGTGAGTTGGCTACTCAAGTGGCGATCGCGATCGAACAATCTTTACTTTACCAGCAGTTAGCTGCTGCTAACCAGCGGTTGGACGGGTTGGCGAATTTGGACAGTCTGACTCAGCTAGCTAACCGCCGTCGGTTTGACGAGGTGATTAATCGGGAATGGGAGCAGTCGAGCACTGCGGAACCGCTATCTTTGATCATGTGCGATATTGACTGTTTTAAACTTTATAACGACAATTACGGCCACCAAGCTGGGGATGCTTGTTTGCAACAAGTCGCGCGGGCGATCGGGGATGCTTGCGCCCACGCACCCGCAGAACGCCTTTATTTAGCTGCTAGGTACGGTGGCGAGGAATTTGGGGTAATTTTGCCAAATACGGATATCGCCGCTGCACAGGCTTTTGCTGAGGGAATCCGCAGGCGCGTCAAAGCTTTGGCAATTCCCCACCTCAAGTCTGTTGTCACCGATTGTGTGACTCTCAGCATGGGGGTGGCGACGATTGCTGAAGGTCAAAATTCGCCGAAGATGCTGATTGAAGCTGCTGATAAGGCGCTGTATCGGGCTAAGTCTGGCGGGCGCGATCGAGTTAACAGTTGACAGTAGTCAGTAGTCAGTTGGCAGTTGGCAGTTGGCAGTTGGCAGTTGGCAGTTGACAGTTGGCAGTTGGCAGTTGGCAGTTGGCAGTTGAGGAATTACAAAAAAACGATCGCGCCAACCGGCATAAGGTTAGGGCGATCGCGGTACTATGAATCAGCATTTATATATCGGACTCGGCGCGGAATTTTTACGCATTTTCACGGATTTTGTTACAAAAATTTACTGAAGGTTGCGTACAAATATCTTGAAATCGCTTTTCTCTACCTGATATCTCTTTTTTTTTGAACCGCAGAGGGCGCAGAGGACACAGAGGAAGAGAAGGGAGAAAGAGTTCACAACTAATGACAACTGTCAACTGTCAACTGTCAACTGACTAACCTATTTAGCTAATAGTTTCTGAAACACCTCATACATATCTTTAGCCAACTGTTTGGGATTCCACAAAGGCGCAAGATTTTCAGACTGCTTAGACTTAATTAAATGCTCTTTCACCGCATTTCTCAAACCAGCATCGCGCCCAAACTTAACTCCCCACTGCGTGTATTCTTCCCAACTCCAAGCTGCACCCACATCGAGATTTGCACTTTTGAGAAAAGCATAACCCATTCGTGAAAGATATTGGTCGCCGGATCTCGTTACTACTGGCAAATTCGCCCACAAAGCCTCTAAATTGTGAGTCCCGCCGTTGTAAGGATAGGAATCTAACAACACGTCGGCTACATAATAAATAGCGCGATGTTCTTCTTCACTTCGGGTTTGGCCGATAAACTTAATCCGTTCAAAATCTACTCCCTGAATATCGCATTCTTCGCGGTATGTGCTATGAATTATATCCGGATCGCCTTGACCTTTGCGAATCAACATACTATCTGGTACTTGCTTAAGTATTCTAACTTGAGCTTGCACCATTTCAGGATTAGTTTTTCTGCCCGGAGCGACACAGAGATAAGCCATTTGATCCAAGCCAATCCCGAGGGCATTTCTAATCGCCTCTCGATTCACAGGAATGCTTTGCAGTTCGCCAATTGCTACCGAACAATTAGGCAATCTCACTAACTGTTCTAAGTAATTTTTGTCAACACCTGGGGGATGAGTGTGTTCGTCGCACAGAAAGTAGTGATTCTCCGAAATGTATGGCGCGTCGAACCCCAGCCAAGAAACGCAAATCCCCGCCGGATATTGGTACAAAACTTCGACATTTGTCGGTACTGTCATCGAGTCTAAGTCTATTAATACATCCAAATCGTCTTGGACTACTTCGGCGAAGATTTCGCCACCGTCAGCAAAACCGTTGGGATATTTTTTCGGCCAGTAAAACTTGCCGGCCATTTCTTCAAACCGCTGTGTAACTTCGTCTCGGTTGAGTTTACCTGTCACGTAAAGATGAACGTGGGGAGTGATGCGACTTAATTCGCGGATTAAGGCTTCGCTGCACCAGCCTACGGAGTGGCGGCGGAAGTGTTTGGAAAGGAAGCCGATTTTTAATGGCTGTTGTTTGGTTAAATAATTTGCGGATTTGATTCTGTTGGCTTGCTGTCGCTGCGGGACGGCTTTTTGGTAGTATTCTTTGGCAATTAGTCGGTAGAAACTGGCATTTTTTTCGCGGTTGTCTCGGAGGTGGGAAACTGCAAACAGGAAGATTTCGTAAAGCAGTTTGAGTTCGATGACGCTAAAGGTTTCGACTTTTTCGTAGCAGAGTTGTTCGATTTCTTCGAGTTTCTCAATTGCCTGTTTGCTGACTCCTGATTGGAGGTAGGAAAAGACGTAGGCTGTGGCTGACATGACTGGGGCATTTTCACCGCAGAATTCGCAGTATTTGTCGGCGACGCTGCGGGCTCTGGCTAGGTTGGTGGAGTGGCTTAGCAAGTCGCACAGTTGTTGGTGGGCTTCGCTGTATTTGGGGTTGCATTCGATCGCCTTTTCAAAATATGCGATCGCCTCCAACGGCTTATCTTGCTTCTGAATGTGTCCCATCCGGCAGTAAACCTCTGCCCAATCCGGTTTTAAGGCCAAAGCTTGCTGATAGCTGGCTAAAGCTTCTTCCAGCAGGCCCTGCATGGACAAACAACTGCCGATGTTAGCGTGAACTTCCGGCCAATCGGGCTTGATTTTCAGAGTATTTTGATAATTAGCAATCGCTGCTTCGTAGTTGTATTGCTGCATGAAAGAATTGGCTAAATTGAAGTGCAGCACTTCTAATTCGGGTTTTAAAGCAACAGCTTGCTGGTATGCGACGATGGCAGCATCGAGATTTCCTTGCTGCGATCGCGCGCTGGCGATGTTACCATAGGCCTCTGCCCAATCCGGTTTAATGGCGATCGCCTTTTGGTAGCTTTCGATGGCTTCGTCGCGCTTACCTTGACTAAACAGTCGGTTTCCTAAGTTGAAGTGGAAGTCGGCGCCGACAAGCTGCGGGTTGAGTTCGGATGTTCTCTGAAAACAGGCGATCGCAGCTTCGACGTTGCCATGTTTGTGATATACTTTGCCTAAATTCCAGTGAGCGCCCGCTAAATCTGGACTCAGGGCGATCGCTTGTTGGTAATGGGCGATCGCCTCTGGCAAACGACCCATTTTGAAATACATACTGCCGATATTGGCGCGCACTTCCGCAAAATTTGGCTGCAATTCTAAGGCTTGAGAATACGATCGAATCGCAGCTTCCATTTTACCAACCGCTTGCAAAGCATTGCCTAAAGTTACATAAGCATGGGTATAATCAGGTCTAATTTTGATAGCTTGATGGCACGCTGCGATCGCCTCTTGAATTTTCCCTTTAACTAAAAAGTTTTCTGCCAGTTTTTTGTACTGTTCTACTTCTTGAAAATTAGCAACTTGTGTGATATCTGGAACATTCAGCGAGGTAACTTGTTCGGAAACTTCAGCAGGGTTGGTAAACGGAGTATTTAAATTTTCAGGATTAGGTGCTGGTGGCAAATTGATACTCGAAGGCTGCAATCCATAGCCTTCATCTTTGTTGACAGATACTGGTTTTTCCTCATCAGATTCTGTTTCTAATGCGAGAAATTTGCTATCGGTAGTTTGTTGCTGTTTTTGTGCGGTTAAACTGGATAAAATTTCCGCAGCGCTGGCATTTCCCGGTTGCAGTTGCAGGACTTTTTGGCAGCAAGCAATTGCCGCATCTAACTTTCCTTGCTGCTGCAAAACGCTGGCTAGCATCAAATTCACCGAGCACAAACCGGGATTAATAGCAAGAGCTTGTTGGTAAGCCTTTGCCGCCTGTCCCAATTGCCCTAACTTGTAATACATACTGCCGAGATTCGCGCTGGCTTCTGCTAAATCCGGCTGAAGTTTTAAAGCTTGCAAATAAGCTTGAATTGCCATTTCTAGCTGGTTTTGGCCGTGCAGGGCATTGCCCGCTGTCAGGTACGCGGGAGCAAAATTCGGTTGAAATTTGATGGCGAGGTTGCATTGGGCGATCGCGCGATCGAATTCTCCTTGCAAAACATAAACTTCCGCCAACTTTTTATGAACTTCCGCATCTTTGGGATTGCACTCTAAAGCTTTCTGATAACTCTCGATGGCGCCACCGAGATCTCCTCTATCTTTCAGGCGATTTCCCTTGACAAAATATGTTTGAGCTGATTCTAAATCCACCAAAAACTCTTGGATCATTTGCTCTGCCACTCTTACAGGTTTTACACTAATACTATTCAACCATTCTACCCACTCTCGGGTTCGCACAGACCAAGTACACCCTCGATTGATATATTCTACCTGCTGTCTCAGATGAGTTTCAGCAATTGCACCCCCCGCCCCCGTAAACTCTTTTAAAACTTCGACTGTCGCATCTAAAAACCGCCTTGTATATCCCTCCCAATCCGGTGTCCCTGCACGCTTCCAATCAGTTACAGATGCCAAATTTTCCACCCCTGACATAGAAACTAGACGCGCAAATCCAGCCGTTGTTTCCGGCAAAGCTGCCAATTCACTCGTCACAATGCGGCAACCGCTAGCCATCGCCTCCATCACCGCAATCGATGACGTTTCTAAATAGCTATTCGGGTAAGCTAAAACCGCGACTGAACGCAGTTGCCGGACAAGTTCGGGTTGCGGTACAGAACCGACATACTCGACACCTTCTATTTCCTGACACTCTTCGTAAAGTTGATCGAAACAAAGCTGATTATCATTGTCGTCTATTTGGTGTACTTTCATGCTAGAAAATACTTTTAATCTGGTTCCGGGGACAGCTTGACGAATTTCGGGAAAAACATTTAATAAAATATCCAGTCCGCGAAATGGAGTGCTAGTGTAAGCTAGAATGGGCGGTCGAGATTTTTGAGATTGGATCGAAATATTATCGGCAAAAATGTTAGCAAAACAAGGTGCAATCGCATTTCTGAAAACATAACTGCGCTTGGAGTCAATCCCAAAACGAGTGTGAAATTGCTGGCGCTGCCACTCGCTGACAAAAACAAAAGCATCACAAACATTAATTTCTTGAACATTCTGGAAATCTTGGAGAAAAACAAAGCCTGGTTCGTTATGAATCCACAAAATCAATTTAGTGTGCGCGCCCAAAAAAGGCTTAATTTCCAGTGCCTTACCAACTATATTGACTACAACCAAAAAATCTAGCGATCGCAATAATTCCAAATTAGCACTGTCCGCCACCCGCAGCCTGCAATCAACCCCGCGCCACATCCCCGGTTCCGAAGTATTGTTGAGTAGAAATACCTCATTTCCCAGGGCTGCCAACGCCTCAGCTAAATAACAAATAGCCGACTGAGTGCCGCCCAAAGGTTCGCGGTAAGGAGTTTCAATGTTGTAATCCCAAGTGTAGGTATCGAGAAATCCGATTTTCATTATGGCAATTATCCGCCGATTTGTGAACTAGATTTTTTTAACCACAGAGGGCGCAGAGGGCGCAGAGAAGAAAGAGAGAATTTCCCACTTGAAACAATTTGCGAGTGCCGTCTCTTCTGCTTCTTACTCTCTGCGTTCTCTGCGCTCTCTGCGGTTAAAAAAATCCATAATAAATGGTATAATCTTAAAGCTATTGAGGATTACCGAACATGACCACAGAACAAGACCCCGTAAAATTGATGAAACAGCAAGTTGGCTTTGCTGCTGCCGATCGCGTAAAATCTGGTATGATTGTCGGACTCGGCACGGGGTCAACTACAGCTTATACTATTCAAGCATTGGGCGATCGCATAAAATCAGGCGAACTCAAAGATATCAAAGGAGTTCCCACATCCTTTCAATCAGAAGTATTAGCCAAACAGTACGGAGTACCGCTGACAACCCTCGACGAAATTGACAGAATTGACGTAGCCATTGACGGCGCTGACGAAGTAGATCCGCACCTCAACTTAATTAAAGGTGGTGGCGCCGCCCACACCCGCGAAAAAGTAGTCGATTGTCTCGCTGCTCAGTTTATTGTAGTAGTTGACAGTTCCAAAATGGTAGATAAATTGGGTTCGACTTTTCGCGTCCCCATCGAAGTTATACCGATGGCAATTACCCCCGTTACTCGCGCCATTGAAAAATTGGGCGGTAAACCAGAACTCCGCATGGGAATCAGAAAAGCAGGCCCGGTAATTACCGACCAAGGTAATATGGTAATCGACGTTCAATTTGATAACCTTGACAATCCTGCGGAATTAGAAAAAACTTTGAATAACATTCCAGGCGTGTTAGAAAATGGCTTGTTTGTCAACTGTACAGATTTGGTTTTAGTAGGCGAAATTAAGGACGGCAAACCTGTAGTGCGGGAAATTTCTAAATAGTTATAGTAGGGTGAATCAGGAAGGAAAAGTTTAGCAGTCTACTCAAGAATATTCAGCCTGAAGCACCCTACGGTTAATTAGCTACTCAAGCTTTTTATATCATGTCCGATCGATTAACCGCATTAAAATTCGTTCGTAGTGCGGACTTAAGTCCGTACTACAAACCGTTTTTGTTATGGCAATCAAGAGGACATGATATTACCAATTCCCAATTCCCAATTCCCAATTCCCAATTCCCAATTCCCAATTCCCAATTCCCAATTCCCAATTCCCAATTCCCAATTCCCAATTCCCAACTTCAAAATTGCTATAATAGTATAAATTCGTATCTCTATTTTGATCGTGCAATATCGCAGATTCGGCCGCACAGAATTATCCATGCCCGTCTTTTCCTGCGGCGGCATGAGATATCACCACAAATGGCAAGATGTGCCAGCAAATGAGATTCCACCAGACAATCAACAAAATCTAGAATCGACAATTCGCTACTCAATAGAATGCGGTATCAATCACATAGAAACTGCTCGCGGTTACGGCACTTCTGAGATGCAGTTGGGGTGGATTTTGCCGCAGTTCCCTCGCGAAAACTTGATAGTACAAACAAAAGTTTGTCCTCAAGCCAACTCCGAGGAATTTCGCGAAGAATTTGATAAATCCTTAGCTTATTTACAGCTAGAATACGTCGATTTATTTTCCATACACGGCATTAATACCTGGGAATTTCTAGAGGATTCTATGCGCCCGGGCGGCTGCTTGGATGTGGCAAAAAAATTGCAAGCAGAAGGTAAAGTTCGGTTTATTGGTTTTTCAACTCACGGCCCTACGGATGTGATTGTCAAAACTATTGAAACCAATCAATTCGATTATCTTAACTTGCACTGGTATTACATCAATCAAAATAATTGGCCCGCAATTGAAGCTGCCAAACGTCACGACATGGGCGTTTTTATTATCAGTCCTTCCGACAAAGGCGGTCAACTTTACAACCCGCCGCAAAAGTTGGTAGATTTGTGCTATCCACTGAGTCCGATGGTGTTTAATGATTTGTTTTGTTTGTCACACCCGCAAGTACACACTTTGAGTTTGGGTGCAGCCAAACCTGAAGATTTTAACGAGCATCTAAAAGCTGTAGAATTGTTAGATAAAGCCGATGAAATTTTGCCACCGATATTAGCAAGGCTGGAAAATGCAGCAATTGACAAATTAGGAGAAGATTGGTTTAAGACTTGGGACTTCGGTTTGCCAACTATCGAAAATACTCCCGGAGAGGTTAACATTCGAGTGATTTTGTGGCTGTGGAATTTGGCGAATGCTTACGATGCGATCGACTATTGCAAGATGCGCTACAACCTTTTGGGTAACGCCAGCCACTGGTTTCCGGGCAAAAAAGCCGATCGCCTCGACGAATTAGACTTGCGCCGCTGTCTCGCCCACAGCCCCCAC
Organism: Microcoleus sp. PH2017_05_CCC_O_A; assembly: GCF_020738785.1. Taxonomy (NCBI): domain Bacteria; kingdom Bacillati; phylum Cyanobacteriota; class Cyanophyceae; order Oscillatoriales; family Microcoleaceae; genus Microcoleus; species Microcoleus sp. PH2017_05_CCC_O_A. The sequence continues at coordinate 12,047 of NZ_JAEQCB010000146.1, forward strand.
GCTGCGAAAATTCCTAGTATATTGCAAGCAGCCGATCGACTTTTTGGAGGCGAAGCCGTGCAACGCTTATCCCAAGAATAATATAAAAAACCCGGTTTCGAGACAGAAACCGGGTTTGTGAGCCGGAACACGTGAGACTTATGCACGCGTACCTCATTAGCCTATACTTGAGTTGTTCTTACCAACATCACCCATCCTTCTCATCCATTCGGGCGATAAGTCAGTAGTCATTAGTCATTAGTCATTAGTCAGCTCGCGAAGCCGAAGGGTAGTGATTAGTCATTGGGTGCATCTGGCGCAAGGCAAATATATCCGTAGGGGCGAAGCATGACCGCAGTCAATATGAGATGATAACTAATAACTTATATGCGGTCATGCTTCGCCCTCTTCCTTGCGCCAGATGCTATTTTAAGTTTAATTAGGTATATTTACGATTTTATAATTTTTTTCCCAACTTCCTCCCCTTTTGCTTTAATCTGAGATAAAACAGTTAATAATTCACTTAGGGATCTTTTATGACACTCCAACGCCGAGATTTCTTGTATTTGCTAACAGCCACCGTCGGAGCTATTACCGCAGGTGCTTGCCAAGCGTCAGGCAATAGTGTAGCGCAAGCAAGTCCATCCCCAGAAAGCCCAAAAATAGCCCAAACTCCCGGGCCTTTTACACTACCGCCTCTGCCTTACGAATACAACGCTTTAGAACCGCACATCGATGCGCGGACAATGCAATTTCACCACGACAAACACCACGCAGCTTACGTTAAAAACCTCAACGATGCTGTCAATAAATACCCGAATCTTAAAAACGTGAGTGTTGAAAATATGCTCAAAGATTTGAGCAAAGTGCCGGAAGATATTCGCACAACTGTACGCAATAATGGCGGCGGACACCTCAATCACAGTATGTTTTGGGAAATCATGAGTCCCAAAGGCGGCGGCGAACCCACAGGAGCAATTGCCACAGCAATTAAGCAAAATTTCGGCAGTGTTGAGGATTTTAAAGCCAAATTCAACGAGGCTGGCACTAAGCGTTTTGGCAGCGGTTGGGTGTGGCTAGTTCGCAATAAAGCTGGTAAACTTGAGATTACAACTACTGGCAATCAAGACAGTCCTTTCAGTGATGGCAACTATCCCATTATGGGCAATGATGTTTGGGAACACGCTTATTATCTCAAATACCAAAACCTGCGTGCAGACTACTTAAAAGCGTGGTGGAACGTGGTTAATTGGGCGGAAATTAACAAACGCTACGAAAAGGCGATCGGTTAGTTTAACAAAGATACAGTGGCGGTTGTTTCAACCGCTATTGTATCTAAAATGGCTTCCGCTAGCGAATCGGGCGATCGAGCTTCTGTACAGTTTTCCGCAAATAAAGGCAGTGGCGCGCGCCCTGACTCGCAGGCGTGGTGAATGATTCGACTGACTCAAGCGTACCGCCCAAACGCTCGATCGCACTTTGCAACTCTTCCTCTTCCTCTACCGTCCAATTTCCCCGGTAAAGTACCGCCAAACCGCCGTTTTTCAGGAAAGGTAGCGCGTATTTAGCGCACAGAGAAGCTGCTCCAACTGCCCTCAGAAATGCGATATCGTAAGCTTGTCTGTGCTGCGGTTGTCGGGCAATTTCATCGGATCTGCCCAGCAAAGTCGTAGCATTTTTGATCCCTAAAGACGGCAAAACCGTGTCCAAGAAAGTAATTTTCTTGCGAGTAGAATCCAGGAGAGTGACTGATAAATGTGGAAGGGCGATCGCGATCGGCAAACCAGGAAAACCCGCACCAGTCCCGATATCGATCGCTTTGAGCGGGGACTCAACGGGAAAATCGTTATTTTCCGGCGAATTGTGATTAACCGGCAGCAGTCTCGCAATTCCCCGCAGAGAATCCCACAAATGTTTTTCCCAAAACTCGATCGGCTCAATAATTCGAGTTAAATTCAAGGAACGATTGCCTTCAACAATTAACTCATAAAGCCGCTGAAATTGTTGCTGCTGCGACTCATCCGGCTCCCAATTCAGCGTTTTTTGCCACAATTCATTCATTTGGGGTAACATCATAATTTCTGTCTGGTTCATCTTCTAATAACCATCGAAAGAACTAATGACAAAGTTTGCGACTTCTTAACCTCGCACAACTGTCAACTGTCAACTGTCAACTGCCTACTGACTCACACAACTTGCTTCCTTAGCCTCTAACTTCGCGCGATCGACCTCCTGCAAATCCCCGTGATCTAACGTCCAAAACTTATCAGCAACGCTCAACAAATCGCTAGCATCGTGAGTAACAATCAACAAAGTCCAGTGATTTTTCAACTTACCCAACAAGCTTACCAACTGTCGGCGCATCGACCAATCCAAACCCGCCGTCGGTTCGTCCAAAAGTAGCAAATGCGGCTGGCGAATTAGCTGCACCGCCAGGGCCACCCGGCGCTGTTGTCCGCCACTTAAAGCGTGGGGAGAAGCGCGCAGCGGCAAATGTGCCAACCCAACTTCTTTCATCGCTGAGTGAATTTGTTCTTGTCCCAATTCGGGATGTCCCAGTCGCAATTCTTCTAAAATTGTCCCCCCACAAAAATGTCTTTCAGGAAACTGGAACACTAAACCTCCTAACTGTTGCAAGTGTTCCGGTGTTAATTCTTGTTCGCGCCAGCGGATGTCGCCGCTAGTTTTTTCTGCTAAACCTGCTAATATTTCTAAGAGCGTACTTTTGCCGGAACCGCTACGGCCGACAATCAGCCCCATTTGTTGCGATGGCAGTTCTAAGTTGATATTTTTTAGAATAGCATTGGGACAGGCTGTAGGATGATAGACTAAGTTTTTTAGATAAAGCATTAACGTAATTGGGAATTGGGAATTGGGAATTGGGAATTGGGAATGGGGAATTGGGAATTGGGAATTGGGAATCGTGTATACCTCAGATCCTGGTTGTGCTATTAATAGTTAAGGTTGTTTTTGGCTGGTGCCGATCGCCCAAATTTATTTTACATAAATCTTTACAAAATTTTCGGTTTTTTTCAGCCTTGGCGTTTGATGTTTGACCTTTTTTATGGTATATTTTAACAATGATAATCTGTGCGATAGTATATATGATAATACACGCTCCCATTATTAAAATATACCGCAAGAGCCACAAAAAATCAAGCAAATTTAACTCTTTTTTGCTAGCGGCCCGATAGTCTGAGAACGTAACTCTCTTGTTTCTAGTTTACAGTATATTTCATTGACAAAATTGACTATGACGAAAAACCCTTTAGTATCGCCCTTCAAGCAAATGTTAAGTTCTAAACAGACAGTGCGGGCGATCGCCTGTGGAAGTGCGATCGCCCTGGGCATCTGCATAAACTCCGCAGTAGCAGGCGATCCCTTCCGCACGAGCAACCAGCAGGCGATCGGGCCCAACACCGAAACCGCCTTCAAAACAATGTTTCAGCAAGGAAACTACAAACAAGCAAAAGCCCAAGTTCAACAAGCACTATCAGCAGAACCAAACGAACCCCTAGCCTATGCAATGGCAGCCTCATTATCCTACATCGAGCAAGACTTAAACTCGATGAATACCTACGCTCAAAAAACCCGCGAAGTCGGCGAAAAATTGACCAAAACTAACCCCTTGCGCGGCAACATTTACACAGCAGCAGGTCACTTTCTAGAAGGAGCAAATGCCATAGCCAAAGAAGGAACAGCCAAAGGCGCGCCCCAAGCACTCAACAAACTGCGAGTAGTATTTCAATACCTAGATGCAGCAGAAAAAATAGCGCCGAACGACCCAGAACTCAACCTGCTCAAAGGCTACATGGACTTAATGTTAGCCTCAAACCTACCCTTTTCCAACCCCAGCGACGCCATTAAACGACTGGAAGAAAAAGCCTCGCCCCGCTACTTAGCCTATCGCGGCATGGCCGTAGGCTATCGAGACTTAAAAAAATACGATCGCGCTTTAGAATTTGCCAACAAATCTCTAGCAGAAACACCCACCAACCCCGAAATCCTTTATCTCAAAGCACAAGTCTTATCTGCTCAAGCCAAGACTCAATCCAACAACAAAACCATACTTGAGGAAGCCCGAAAAAACTTCGACGCCGCCTTAGCAAAACCAGATCAACTACCGCGCAGCTTAGTAGCCGAAATCTTCTTTCAGCAGTGCAAAACCCGCAACCGTCTCGACAGCAAATCTCGCGATTGTGACCCGATGCGCGATAAAATTAGAGATGCAGATGGAGTCTGGGGGCCGACGGCTTTACCACCACTCTAAACAGTTGACAGTTGACAGTTGACAGTTGACAGTACCATCTTGGCGGTTGTTATTAACAAGAGTAAAACTTGATGAAAGTAGAGTTTCGCGAATTTAATCCCTTTGACCTCTGGATTTGGCTAAAATTCAGCAACGTGCCTTCAAACGGCGAAAAACAGTATGTAGAAGAAGTGTTTGATTCTTGGTTCTTTTTGGGAAAACTGGGAGGATTTAATGCTGAAAATTTGCAAGTTCAAGATGAAGGCTTAGACATCAGCGATATGAATTACGATGTTAATCTAGCCGACCAAAGCATGATGGCTTTGATGCACAATATGGGAGAAATGGAGTATGAAGGTTCTTGGGCTCGCTGCTGGTTTGATTTGGGGACTAGCGATGCTATCGGCATCGATGTTTTAATTAATGTTTTCCAGCAACTCAGCAAAGAATTTGTGACGATTGAAGAACTAATTATCGGCGGTGAAAATATAGACTGGCCCGTTGAAAATACGAGGAAGAGAGAGGGTTTTGAGCCGGACAATTAACCGTTAGCACGACACGGATGATACGGATAATGACTAGAAATCTCTCATGATTCTTGTGGAACAGGCAGGATGCCTGTTCAAAACTGGCTTTTTATGAGATGTCTAATGATTGATGACTCATGACTGAATGGCTATAGCACTTCTCAAAAAGGTGAGGTATGACTGACAGCTTATATAACCGCTAAACAAAGAGGGCCCAAGCCCAACAACATACCTCATCTTTCTGAGAACCGCTATATATTATGCAAGGTAAAATTCGTGTAATTGTTTTAGGATTAATTCGATCGGGCGTTAGCGAAGCCCTCGAAGAGGATCGCATTTTCGTTTCCCAATTCAAAGATCCGGTAAAACAAGACACATTGTATCGAGCTCTGGGTGGAGGCGTAGAATTCGGAGAACACAGCCTCGACGCTTTGCAAAGAGAATTTAAAGAAGAAATTAAAGCCGAGTTAACAAATATCAGATATTTAGCTTGTTTGGAAAACTTCTTTATTTTTAATGGTCAAGCTGGACACGAATTAATACAACTCTATCAGTGCGATTTTGTTGACTCCAAATTCTATGAATTAGCAAGTTTAGATTTTGTAGACGGTAACTTGAAATGTACCGCATTTTGGATGCCTGTTCACCGATTTCGTTCGGGAGAATTGCACCTAGTTCCAGAAAGCTTTCTCCACTATTGCCAAGACTGATAACTATAGCCTTTATCAAAAAGATGAGGTATTCATGGGGATAGGGCATAGGCCTCCGTGGGCATAGGGGATAGGGCATACCTCAATACGGTTTACTTAAAGCTTTTTTAGGAATTTCATCTGACGATTTTCTAGGCAATACAGGCATTTTTTGCAAGTCAGATTCTTCTTAAGTCAACCGTATTGGGGCATACCTCACTTTTTTGAGAACCGCTCTAAAGCGCTCCAAATCCCAACAAGCAAATACATTAGAAGCAATTTTTACTCAAAATATGTGCAGTAGAGGCGGGTTTTCTCCCAAATACTTTGCCACAATTCACAAATATAGATAAACCCGCCCCTTTATTTTTGTCCGCGTTACCAGAAATAATTGGTTGAAAGCCTCTGGGTTTGGCGTAGAAATTAAAAGAAGACGATTCATTACTCCAATCCTCTTCCTTCCAGGAGGTAGAGATTGCTGTCAACTGTCAACTGTCAACTGTCAACTGTCAACTGAATGAACTTTCTCTACCTTACTCTGGGAAGCGTACCCAAAACCTGATACAGCAAAGAGTTAATGAAAGCGAGGGCTAGAGCACCAAGCAAAGCACTCCAAATTCCCCACCGCAATCTAAATCCTTCGACTAGCCAAGCCGCCAAGCCAAAGATAGCAGCGTTGATAACAATCATAAACAAACCAACAGTTACCAATAAAGCTGGAAAGCCCAAAACTACAAAAACTGGTCGCACTAAAGCATTCAGCAATCCAAAAACTGCCGCCGAAACCATCGCTTTGCCAAAACTGTCAATATCCACGCCTATGGGTAACTTGGAAATAATAAAAAAGCTCACAGATGTTACCAACCAAGCAATTACCAGCGAAACGATATCTATGTGCACGTGCTTATCTCCTTAAAAGACTAAACATTAAATCGGAACAACAGCACATCCCCCTCTTGTACAACATACTCTTTTCCTTCACTGCGAACTAAGCCTTTTTCCTTAGCTGCATTCATCGCACCGGTAGCCACCAAATCTTCATAAGCTACAGTTTCGGCCCGGATGAAACCCCGCTCAAAATCAGAGTGAATTACCCCCGCAGCTTGTGGCGCTAACATTCCTGCGATAATCGTCCAAGCGCGAGTTTCCTTCGGCCCGCTAGTGAAATAAGTCCGCAAACCCAATAATTCGTAAGTAGCTCGAATCAAAGATTTTAAGCCACCTTCTGTTACCCCCAGAGATTCGAGGAAATCAGCTCGTTCTTCCTCTGGTAGTTCTACCAATTCTGACTCAACTTGCGCCGAAACTATGACAACCTTAGCATTTTCTGCTTCTGCTATTTCCCGGACTTGTTCGACATAGCTATTTCCGGTTCCCAATTCGTCTTCAGACACGTTCGCTGCATAGATGATCGGCTTGTTTGTTAACAATTCTAAACCTTTAACTAATTCTGCTTCTTCGTCAGTTAAACTGGTCTGGCGTACTGGTTTTTCTGCATTCAAAACCACGACCAATTTTTCAAGGACGTTTACTTCTGCTTGAGCTTCCTTGTTGTTGCGGGCTTGTTTGCGAGTGCGATCGAGTCGGCGTTCAATTTGAGCTAAATCTGCTAAAATTAATTCGAGATTGATAATGTCAATATCTCGCTGGGGATCGACAGAACCGGAAACGTGAATGATATCATCATTGTCAAAACAGCGGACAACATGGACGATCGCATCTACAGCCCGAATGTGAGACAAAAACTGATTTCCCAGCCCTTCGCCCTGACTCGCACCCTTCACCAAACCTGCAATATCGACAAACTCCATCCGCGTGGGCACAGTTTGCACAGAATTGGAAATATTGCTCAGCACCTTCAACCGTTCGTCGGGTACTGCCACGATACCAGTATTTGGCTCGATCGTACAAAAAGGAAAATTAGCAGCAGTCGCTTTGGCATTAGCCACCAAAGCATTAAACAGAGTAGATTTGCCAACATTAGGCAGTCCGACAATTCCGGCGGTAAGCATAGCTATTTAGAAACATATCACTGTTTCAAAATATCATAAGTATCCGCAATATATTGGACAAGCCACCCCAAATCTCAAGCCTGTGTTCGGCTAAATATCTAACTTGAGGTAGATGGCTGAACGGTTCACAAGTGGTTTCCCAAAAAAGCGATCGCCCGAAACCTCTCCCTGTCCCTTATTTATCAACAAATTGGGTCCTGGGCAAGAAACTCGGTTTGGGCGATCGACCTTACAAATTCTGTTAAACTTCTGGGGAATCGGAGAGGGTACTGTTTCCGGCACCGGTTCGGGAATTGGCTGCGGAATTGGCGCAGGTACGGGCTCCGGTACAGGGCTGGGAATCGGTGGCGATGAAGGAATCTCTGGTAGCCCCGGTTCAGTAGCGGGAATTTGCGGGCCTGGAAGCGGATCGGGAGTGGGATAAATCATGTTAGTGTTTAGCTCAGCTAATAGAGATGTTAAAAAAACAATTGGTCACCAATTCCAGCTATCTTTTAAAACAAAAACAACTGATTTGTGGTATTGGTTAATTAGAGTTAACAGACTTGAAAAATACCTTAAATTTATCTGCGTCTATTTGCGTCTATCTGCCTTCATCTGCGGTTGAACTCGCAATCAAATATTTATGAACGAGTCTATATATATTAAAAAAAAAACAGCGCCTAACACATCTATCTAAATAACCATAATTCACTGTTACGTCCGCCTAAAATTATGCCTTGAGTATTAGGGAAGATCCAGTGAGTCATCCCCAATCTCAAATCTCAAATCTAAAATTTAAAATGGTATAAGTGTGTCACCAGCAAACCCTCAACAACAAACTCCCCTATTAGATGCGCTGCGCGATCGCACAAACCACCATCACAGCCCATTCTACGCCCCCGGACACAAACGCGGACAAGGCATTTCAGGGCCGTTAGTTGACTTATTCGGTGCCGCAGTATTTCGCTCAGATTTGCCCGAATTGCCAGAATTAGATAATCTGTTTAATCCAGAGGGCGTAATTGCCGAAGCTCAAAATTTAGCTGCTTCGGCTTTTGGCGCCGAACATACTCGGTTTTTAGCAAACGGTTCGACTTGCGGAATCATGGCGGCAATTGTCGCGACTTGCGGGCCGGGAGATAAAATTATCTTGCCTCGAAACATCCATCAATCGGCAATTTCTGGTTTGATTTTATCCGGTGCAATTCCCATTTTTGTCAATCCCGAATACAACCCGGATTGGGATATTGCCAACAGCATCACCCCAGAAGCAGCAGCAGCAGCCCTAAAACAACATCCCGACGCAAAAGCAGTAATGGTCGTCTACCCTACTTATCACGGCGTTTGTGGAGATTTGCGGGCGATCGCCAAAATTACCCATCAATACAACATCCCGTTATTAGTAGACGAAGCCCACGGCGCCCACTTTAACTTTCATCCAGACTTACCAGAACCAGCCCTATCCGCCGGGGCAGATTTAACAGTACAATCAATCCACAAAACCCTCGGTGCAATGACTCAAGCATCGATGTTGCACGTCAAGGGCGATCGCATAGATATTAAAAAATTAAATAGGGCATTGCAGCTTGTACAATCCACCAGTCCCAGCTACTTATTATTAGCATCATTAGACGCCGCCCGCCAACAAATCGCACTCCACGGGAAGGAGTTAATGATGCAAACTTTAGATTTAGCTGCAAAAGCGCGATCGCACATTAGTCAAATTCCCGGCTTATCAGTTTTAGAACCGTTAAATACGCCCGGTTTTGTCGCACTAGACAGAACCAGGCTAACAGTAAAAGTATCCGATTTAGGAATAACAGGATTTGCGGCTGATGAAATTCTCCACTCGCAACTCGCAGTCACCGCAGAATTACCAATGCCGCAGCATTTAACATTTATTATCAGCTTGGGAAATACAGCATCAGATATTGACAATCTGGTTAAAGGTTTCCAGAATTTAACTCACAATTTAGGAGGCGGGCACGGGGACGACGCCGGTACAACCGGGGGCGGGCAAGATGCCCACCCCACAAGAAAATTCACTCTTTGTGGAACAGGCATCTTGCCTGTTCTTGAGAATGGTGCAAGATCTCTGTTAGGATTTCCCACTCCCTCTCTCTGCCCCCGCGAGGCCTTTTTTTCCCCGGCGGAAACCGTAGGAATAGACCAAGCAGTCGATCGACTCAGTGCCGAACTCATCTGTCCCTACCCGCCAGGAATACCAGTTTTGATGCCCGGTGAAATCATTACCTCACAAGCCCTTGACTACCTGCAACACATCCTTGCAGCCGGCGGCAAAATCACAGGTTGCAGCGATCCCCGCCTCCAAACTCTCAGGGTTGTGCGAAAGTAAATATTAAGACTTGGGGATAGTGGGAAATGAGGGATAGTAGGAAATGGGAAAAATCTTCCCTCTTCCCTTTTCCCTCTTCCTTCTTCCTTCTTCCTTCTTCCTTCCATTAAAAATACAACTATGCTTTGGCCCTACGTCACTCCTGGTATCCCAGACGATTTATTTGAACGTTTACCGGGAATTCCCATGAGTAAGCGAGAAGTCCGACTGCTGTTACTCTCCCACCTGCGGCTGCAAGCAGATTCAGTGGTGTGGGACATCGGTGCAGGTACTGGTACCATCGCCGTAGAAACAGGTTTGCTGTGTCCCAAAGGTCGCATTATCGCCATCGAAAGGGATGAAGAAGTAGCAAGCTTGATTCGCCGAAATTGCGATCGATTCGAGATCAAAAACGTAGAAGTCATCGAAGGTAGCGCCCCTGAATGCCTCGAAAATCTCCCCGAACACCCCCACCGAGTCTGCATCGAAGGAGGGCGCCCGATTAAAATGATTCTCAAGGAAGTCTGGCGACACTTGCGCCCACAGGGTCGAGTTGTCGCCACAGCCTCGAATTTAGAGAATCTTTACGCCCTTTCCGAAAGCTTCGCCGAGTTGCAAGTCCGCAACATCGAGGTAGTCCAGTCCGCCGTCAACCGCTTGGAGACTCGGGGCTTGAGTCAAACCTTTGCCGCCGTCAATCCCATCTTTATTCTCAGCGGTGAAAAGTTGGATTAGTCGTTAGTCATTAGTCATCAGTCATTAGTCCTTAGACGGAAATATTCCCACACCACATCAAAGATGGTGATGTGGGCCCGGAGGCTGTATCACTGAGAATCAAACATTAAATGCAATTCTTAACCTTTTTTACGTTAGCTTAACGTTCATAATACTTATAATAAGGCCGACCTTAGCTGGAGCGATCGCCTGAGTTGAAATTTTGGATCGCCGGTTGAGGATGGGGGACGAACCTGTGCCTTAACCATCCTTGTATCCTTGTATCCTTGTATCCTTGCATCCCAAATCGACCGAGCCCGCCCAAAAAACAAAATTTTAGACCATAGTTCCAACCCCCAGATTCATCTGTGGACTAAATCTAAAATCTAAAATCTAAAATCTAAAATCTAAAATCGACTGACCTGCCGTCTCCTGTGAGAAATTCATTTTATGCCTTGGTCTCGTATCCTGAGTGGAATAGTTGCGATCGTCCTTGCTTTGGGAATGATTATTATGGGGGGATGGTACTTCACCCTCGGCTTTGGCGTCATCGTGTACCTAGGTCAATTGGAATATTTTCAGTTAGCCCGAGCTAAGGGCATTGCACCTGCTGGCAAAACCACCTTAGTTGTCAGTCAAATTCTGCTGATTACTGCCGCCCTGGCGCCTCAACTCGTAGACGCCATGTTCCCCTTAGCCGGAACTTTCATCTGTTTCTATCTGTTGTTCCAACCGAAGTTATCGACGATCGCCGATATTGCCGCTTCTATTTTAGGATTGTTCTACGGCGGCTATTTGCCCAGCTATTGGATACGGCTGCGAGTCGGACTCGATCCTGCCAATGTGGCTACAACCCAATTTTCGCAATTAGTAGCAAGCAATTTGCCCGTTAACATTTACTCGTCCCAGTCTTGGACAAGTTCCAGCAGCATATCTTTAGGATTGACTTCGCTGCTGGTGGCTTTCCTCTGCATCTGGGCCGCTGACATTGGCGCTTATTTTGTCGGCAAATTCTTCGGCCGCACTAGCCTCTCCCACATCAGCCCTAAAAAAACCGTTGAAGGTGCCGTATTTGGAGTTTGCGGCAGTATCGCCGTGGCCGCCGCCTGGTCTTGGTACTTACAATGGCCGGGGTGGCCGTATACTGGGGCAGCTTTTGGTCTGTTGATTGGCGTTGCTAGCTTGTTGGGAGATTTAACTGAGTCGATGATGAAACGAGACGCCGGCGTTAAGGATTCGGGACAGTTGATTCCCGGTCACGGCGGCATTCTCGATCGCACTGACAGTTATGTTTTTACCGCACCCTTAGTCTACTATTTTGTGACTTTGTTATTGCCCGCGATCGACTCTTATCTCATCGCCCGCTAATTGGTCATTGGTCATTGATAACTCTTAACTCATCCCAGAGTTACCGTTGCGAGTCACGCACGCGATGCAATCATCCGCGCAGAAAGCAATCTCACAAAACAAGATTGCACTCGCAAACTTTCCTCTCTTGAAATTTATCTGCGTCCATCTCCGTCGATCTGCCTTAAATCTGCGGTTGAGTTATCAATCAAAGATTTATGCAATTCAAGTTTGCAGACTCAAAACATCTTCCCTTCTCCTTTAAGGCAAAACTCTAATTGAACCCCGACAAACAATCTCCCCCGGACTCAAAATCAACTCATCAATTGCAACTTCCTGTCCGAAATCAATTTTAAAATCCTTGAAATCACTGCTCTTGATTTCTCCATTGACTTCGATTTCCGGTACTTCAAACATCAATTCGCGACCGCTAGCAATCCGCAAACCAGTCCGCAATACAACAGGAATTTGCGTACCCCCAGCGCGCAAAATTGTCGCCACCAGCGTCAACTTCCCCGCCTCAATTTCGATCTGCGAATTTTCCAACTTCAGCGACTTTTCGCTATCTGTCAGCGGCAACATTGGCAGCAAAAATTCACTCAAAGCATCCGCCAGCAAAGGCGCTTTCAGGGACGCATTCAAATCCGCTTGAGAGAGCCTCAAAACGCCAGTCACGGGAACCGATTCGAGCAGGCGCAGTGGTTTGCCTTTGAGAGCTTGACCGAGGTTGATGCGAATCCCACAGCCCTCTAGGGCAACTTCTGTTAGGTGTAATCCTTTATACACGGCACCGCGAGCCGCTGCCGTTACTTTGGGGATTGCACCGCTGAAAATTTGTCGATCGCTCCCCTCAATTTTCACCTTCAACTCGTCAACTTGCTGAACTTGCGATCGCAGCAACAACTGCACCGCCGGAGACAGCACCGAACTTGCGATCCGGCTGCCTTGGCTCGGCGGCGGTGTCTCCCCTTCCTCGTCGAGGTTGGCAGTCCCACCAGAGCTGGCCGCAGTAGCTATATTGTCAAATAAAAGAGAGTGGCGATCGACAGTCATAAACAATTTGAAAATTACAAACCTTAATATTCAAACACAAAAATTTAACTATTAACGAGCGCATCCCGTCTCACAAACCCGGTTTATACAAAGAAATATCGCCCTCAACCTCGGATTTTCCCTAAGAACGGGTTGATGAACCCACCTCGTGACATACTCCAGAAGCCGAAATCAGACATCAGCAACGCCTGAAGCAGAAAAAATCTCACCCTTCCCCCCTCAGGCTTTCTCCTGAGTTTGCCAGTTGTGCGATCCCGAGGGAAATTTCGCGATCGAGCGTATAAAATTAACCAGCAGTACCGGTTTTATGGTAGTGTTAGTTAATGGTCGTGTCAGACCCACACATTTTAAATCAGCAACAAACCAACGGTGCAGGCAATAGCCTCCCGCGAGTCTTTTCCTCGTAGTTTTTGCACAACATTCAGGGTTATGCCATAAGGACAATCTGCACCAGGCGCAACGCCCTGCAAGGATTGGTTAGCAAACATTAGAATTTCTTCCCAACCAGGAATTGAACATTGGTAGCATCGGTTAATCCATTAACCGTGTCGTATTTCCTCCCTCCACCGCTCGGGTGTTGGGGCTTTCCACATTCCCGTCATGTCTGATGAAAGGCTGCAAAAAATCCTCGCCCAGTGGGGCATTGCCTCTCGCCGTCTTGCAGAACAGATGATTGTAGCTGGACGAGTCCGGGTTAATGGCAATATTGTTCGTTTAGGACAAAAGGCGAATCCCGATCGCGATTTCATCGAAGTCGATGGAGTCCCAGTGAAACCAACAGATAGACCGGCAGAGGTCTATCTGTTGCTCAACAAACCCGCAGGCGTAGTTTCTACTTGCAGCGATCCCAGGGCGCGATCGAAAGTTCTCGACTTGCTGCCGCCCAAACTGCGATCTGGTCAAGGCATCCATCCCGTAGGACGCTTAGATGCAGATTCCACAGGCGCCCTATTGCTCACCAATGATGGTAAGCTGACATTTTGTTTGACCCATCCGCGTCACTCGATCGCCAAAACTTATCAAGTTTGGGTGCTCGGCGATCCCCCGGAACCCATACTACAAGCGTGGCGTCAGGGCATTATCTTGTCCGGTAGAAAAACATTACCCGCGAAAGTTAGAGTTATCGATCGCGCGCGAGACCAAACTCTGTTAGAAGTAATTCTATCAGAAGGGAGAAACCGACAGATTCGGCGCACCGCCGAGCAGTTGGGATATCCAGTGGTGCGCCTGCACCGCACAGCCATTGGCCCGATTCAATTGCAGCCCCCCGCAGGGCCGATATTGGCACCGGGCTGCTACCGACCCCTAGAAGATTCAGAAATTATTTTTTTATGGAATCTAGTCAACCTAACATCAATAAGCGTGCCAGTGAATCCCCAGGAGCACAGCATATGACAAAGAATTTATTGTTTTTATTCTCCCAAATAACTAAGAAGAAACTGCACTCCCAAGAGCCAGAAACTCCTCAGAAGAAATTAGCGGCAATAGGATCTCAACTCCGGGAGTACCGCGAACAGCAGTCGATTTCTTTGGACAGAGTAGCTGTCGTAACCATGATTCGGCGGAATCTGCTGCAAGCCATCGAAGACGGCCAACTCGACCAACTCCCCGAACCCGTCTACACTCAAGGTTTGATCAAGCGGTACGCCGAAGCAATGGGTTTGGACGGAACTCAGTTTGCCGACTTTTTCCCGATCGAACCGCCACCGCGATCGACCACCAAGCTATCCTGGCAGAATGGGCCACAATTGCGGCCGATGCACCTGTACCTTTTTTACACATTTCTAATTATCTGTTCAGTCAATGTCTTATCTCAGTTGATGGGCGGTTCTCTGACAACAAAAAACGGTACGGGAACCAAAGAACTAGCTCTTGAGCAAGAACAAGCTCGTTTAGCCCAGAGCGCCTCAAAAAATCAGAAAGCCGATAGTTACGATGCTGTGGAAGCAACAAGAACAGGTCAAAGTTTAGATAAATCTGGCAATAAACCAGTCATGGTTAACGTCAGTTTAAAAGACGAATCATGGATGAAGATTGAAGTTGATGGCAAACCCGAGTTTGAGGGAACTTTGCCTTCAGGAACTGTCCGCACCTGGCAGGCCCAAAACAAATTGGTAGTTCTAGCTGGTAACGCCGGCGGTGTAATGATTGCTGTGAATAACGGACAAGCCGAACAACTCGGAGAATCTGGAGTTGCCAAACAAGTTGTTTTTACCGCCGACGAACTCAAGCCTTCAGCAAAGCCCAAAAATGAAGGATAATCGGGCATAGGGCATCGGGCATTGGGCATGGGACATAGTTAATAGTTAATAGTTAGTCGTTAGTAGTTAGTCGTTTCTCTAATAACCAATGCCCTATGCCCTATGCCCTATGCCCAATTCCCAATGCCCAATTCCCAATTTTCAATTTTTCTGGGGAGCGCGCCCGCAGATGTAAGTCATGGTTTTGAGCCGATCGCGCACCTCCCAATTCAAAGCTTCGCGCCGATACCGCCAGCCCCAATTTCCCTCTGCTTTCCCCGGAAAATTCATCCGCGCGTCGGTATCCAAACCCAACAAATCTTGAAAGGGCACGATCGCCAAATTAGCAATAGAAAACCAACCCATGCGGATTAAAGACCAGTGAATTCCTTGGGGATCGATGCAGCCCAAATAACGCAAAACCTCATCTCTTTCGTAGTTTTGCAGTTGATTGAACCAGCCAACAGTCGTGTCGTTGTCGTGGGTACCGGTGTAAACTACACAGTTACGAACATAATTGAAAGGCAAAAAAGGATCGCCAGGCCCCGCACCGAAAGCAAACTGCAAAATCTTCATTCCGGGAAACTCAAACCGATCGCGCAAAGCTTCCACTTCCGGAGTAATTACCCCCAAATCCTCAGCGATAATCGGCAAATTGCCGAACTTCTCGTTAATTACCTCAAACAAAGCCGTTCCCGGCGCATTAATCCACTCTCCGTCGATCGCAGTTTCCTGCCCGCGCTTCACCGCCCAGTAAGCATCAAATCCTCGAAAGTGGTCAATCCGAGTCACATCTACATAAGCGAAAATCGCCTCAAAACGCTGCACCCACCACTGAAAATTAGTTGCTTCCAAAGCCTCCCAATTGTAAACAGGATTGCCCCACAATTGACCTGTTGCGCTGAAGTAATCCGGCGGAACTCCCGCCATCAAAGCTGGTTCTCCAGTTGCTTCATCCAAACAAAACAAGTCCGGATGCGACCACACATCAGCACTGTCGTGAGCGACATAAATCGGAATGTCACCAATAATTTTAATGTCGCGCAGGTTCGCATAGCGTTTCAACTCAGTCCACTGGCGGAAAAACTCGAACTGCACGTATTTGTAGTAATAAATCTCATTATGTAGCTCCTGCCGCCACTTGTCTAGCGCCTCCGGTTGGCGCTGTGCAATTTCTGGTTCCCAAGTGTGCCAGCTCGTGCCGTTGAAGCTGTCTTTTAGTGCCATAAATAAGGCATAATCTTCCAGCCAACTCGCTTTGCTCTCGCAAAAAGCCGAGAATTCTCTTTGCTGCACCGGCGATGCTTTCGCTTTGAAGTTTTCGCAGGCTTTTTTGAGCAGGGGTATTTTGTGTGCGATCGCGCGATCGAATTCTACTGTATCCAGGGGAAATTCCGGCGAATGAGCTAAATCTTCATCGCTGAGCAATTGCTCGTCCCGCAGAATTTCCGGGCTCAGCATCAGCGGATTTCCTGCCATTGCTGAATAGCACGAATAAGGAGAATTGCCGTATCCAGTCGGGCCCAGCGGCAATATCTGCCAGTATTGCTGGTCGCTCTCTACTAAAAAGTCAATAAAGCGATATGCTTCTATTCCCATATCCCCAACACCAAATCGGCTGGGAAAAGATGTCGGGTGGAGTAAAATGCCGCTAGCTCGGGGAAAAAGCATAATCTATCTAAAGATATAGGAGTTAAACATTGACAATTTGACCGATATTCCCTAGAGGTTAAACTTCGCAGTTTGTAGGGCGATTTTCAGGGCAAATACTTTTGCGATTGTCTCATATTTTCTGCTGGAACGTGGCTAAATATTTGTGTCGCAATCTCATCACAAATGCTGAGGCGATCGCACCCAGTTTATGCACAAGTTTATTTATAACTTTTAAGTGGCTTTCGCTCTATCTGTCTGGAGTCGTACATTGCGATCTCCGGGCCAAACATCAAACAAGTTCCCAAACAGGATGCAACTATATGTCCGCGTTCCAAACCCTGATGCAGTAAGCGATCCGATTTTAGATTTTAGATTCTTCGACCGGAGCGAGCGAACAAGTTTTAGACTTTAGCTTTACTCCACATATTCATCACCGGAGCAGAAACAGGAGTCTAAAATTTTTGGTTTTCTGCACACTCATAGCTTCAGGGGCTTGTACAGGTTTTTGGGCGGGGTCATTGATAATCCAAAATGGCATTAGCCCTCCTGCTCCTGAGAGCCAATGCACAAATCAGCCGACTGTTTTTGTATCTCAACAAACAGTCGGCTGCAAAATTACGGTGAAAATGCTGAGTTTAAGTTTCCTTGTTCAACAATTTCTCAACTTGTTTGAGAGCTATAGTGCCGACATTGTAAGCAGCCCAGCCGCCCGCCAACAAAACCGGACTCAATACTATTAGTATGCGCCAGTCAAAATCCATGAGTTCTCCTCCTAAAGTTTTTTAACAAATTCTCATAATCTATTTGTATCTCATTTTGTCGCCATTCTCCTGACTCCTCAAGCAAATATTGTCGCCGAAAAAGTTCCTCCACAGCAAGGAGCGATCGCGCTTGCAGGACATCGCGCCCCAGTAATTGAGACTGCAACTCGCTCTCGTCAACCTTGATCCGCTGTCCTTACACCAAATTATCCCAAAATCTGCTTGGCAATCCCTTCCACCACTTGAGTTAGAGGGTCTTTAGGGAAGTGCAGGGCAAACACCCCCTTGCTGGCTAACAGCATCATCTTGTCGCTGTGGGGCAGCACCCCTCCAACTGGGATGTTGTAAATACTCTCTACTTGCTGCTTCAAATCCTCGAAATCCAAGGATTCTGGCGCTTTGTTGATCGCGATCAAAATCTTGGGAACTTCTAATTTGCGGGCCACATCTACCGTGACAGCCGTTCCCTGAAAATCTTGCTGATCCGGACGCAGAATCAGCAGCAGGATATCCGAAATCGTGATGCTGAGAAGGGTTTCTTCGTTGAGTCCTGGGTGCGTGTCAATAAATAGGTAGTCTAAGTTCAGAACGTCGATCAGTTCTTGAAAGCCGTCGGTAAGCAGTCCCACGTCGTAGCCTTCCCGCAAAACTCGCGCTATCTCCCCTGCTTTAATGCTCGAAGGAATCAGATAGAGGCTGCCGTTACGGGCTAATTTTGGCAGCAGCGAACTCACATTGTAAGCCGTATCCGAGATCGGACACCGGCCCCACAGGTAATCGTTGAGGCAGCGATCCATGTTGTTCTCGCTGAAACCGAACAGCACGTGAATCCCGGGCGATTGAATGTCTGTGTCCACAATGGCGACCCTGTTTCCGCCGCGAGCGATAATAGATGCCAGGTTTGCAGTCATGTTAGATTTGCCAGTGCCACCCCGGTAAGAGTGGACAGAGATGATTTTGGACATGATAGGCGTATTGCAAAGATTAAACAATTATCTCTTTAAGTCTAATCATTTATGGACTTTCAAGTTTTTGAGATGCTGGACTTTTATTTAGATTCAGTTGTTGATTTATGTCCTCTATAGTTGGGAACCCTGCTTAGCTACGAAGTCTGCCAATCAATCAGACTCTAGAAAAGAAGGCATTAATGAGAGGTAGATCGGATTGTAGTCTACAACCAAAAGTAATCTCAATAACCCGATAGGTAAAATAGATAGAAGGCGTAGTAATTCGGCCGCTAGGCTTAACACCGTCAAAACGGAATGTAAATCATATTTGACCGTAGATTCTACAACGATGACAGGGAGAAACGCGGACAATCAATTATTATGCAATTCACGATCGCATCATATATCATATCGATCGATCTTCCTTGCCGCTCAAATCCTCCTGGTCTGTTAAAGTATCAATCTTTTCCTGCTTCGTAAAACTTACCCAAACTTAACTAAAGCCATCTTTAGCTACAATGAAAGAGTTCACTTCCTGCGCTATTGGGTGGTCGGCCATCCCAAGATAAGCAGGCTATCCCCCAATAGCCTTGGGTTCCCAATTTAAAATATTTAAACTGGCATTAAGATCGCGGTCTACCGACAGACCACAAGCAGGACAATCATAAGTCCGAACGCTGAGTGGCATATCTTTTTTATGCCCGCAATTAGCACAAATCTTAGAACTGGGAAACCATCGATCTACCAGCACTAATTGGGAGCCATACATTTTGCATTTATACTCTAACTGTCGCCTGAATTCGTAAAAACCTAAGTCGGATATTGCCCCAGCCAGCTTGTGATTTGCCAGCATTGCGCTGACATTCAAGTCTTCAATCTTAATTCGCAAGAAAGTCTGGGCTAAGTAAGTCGTCAACTTGTGAAGGAAGTCTTTACGAATGCAGGCAATTTTTGCGTGAATTTGGCTGATTTTGTCGTAGGTTTTGCGTTGGTTGTTAGAACCTTTCACCTGCCTTGATGCTTGGCGCTGTAACCGTGCCAGCTTGGTTTTCGCTTGTTTTAGGGGTTTTGGTGCATCAAACACTTGATTGTTTGACAGGGTGGCGAAGGATTTGACACCTATGTCAATTCCTACAGAACTTTCTCTTTGTCGCATCGGTAAACGTTGGGCATCAACACAGAAAGAGACGAACCAGCGATTTCCTTCTTTTGAGAGCGTGAAAGTCTGAGAAACAAAACTGCATGAGAGTGGCTCGTGCAATCGGAATGTTCCCAGTGTGGGAATTTTAATAGTCCTGCCTGCACTTAACAAAACTTTGCCGTTTGACGAATCAACCGTGAATGATTGACCGTCACGGCGGCTGACAAATTTTGGATAACCGGCTTTCCCCAAACGATACCTCCCAAACGCATGACTCAAGTCAATCAAAGCGTTTTGGTAAACACGAGAAGACAACTGATTCATCCAAGTACATTCAGGTTGTTTCTTGACGTAGTTAGTGAGAACTTTCTTGATTTCGTTGATGACCTTTGAGTCGGAAAACTCACCTGCACCGTACATTTGGACTCGCAGGCTCAAACCCATGTTAAATACCACGCGCCGAAATCCTGCGTGTTTTGCCATCAAGGTCGCTTC
>NZ_JAEQCB010000147.1:0-12582 GCF_020738785.1 Microcoleus sp. PH2017_05_CCC_O_A
ATTCGCAACCCATTCCTGGTTGGTCTTTGTACAATGGCGATAATAAGTCTGTGTTGCAAAGCTCCTTGGTGAATCGGAACAGCATTACTACTTTATCTAACCCTGTAGTAGGGTCTAATTCGGGTTCAATCAATTATGCTCTAAAATTAGGTACAGGCGACAGCATCACGCACAATCCCTTTGTCGTACCGGATTGGGGAAATTTACGATTTGATGTTTTTGCTCCCACTCAAGGAGGAACATTAAATGCCAAGCTTGAAACGATAGACGGACAAAGTAAAAATGTAACCATCAATCTGGCACAAGATGCAAACTTTCAAATTGATGCAGCCAACAACAATAACACTGAGTCTATTAAGAACATCTATTCAGACATTGAAAATAAGATTGGGTTTGGCAGAAAAGGATTTGAAACCTTCCAACTTAAGTTAAACCTCACTGATTCAGAAATAGCAGATTTCCGAGGAAAGCCAGCGAAAATAACTTTTTCTTTAGACGGCGGTGATTCCGTTTACATAGATAATGTTTTCTTCAAGAGCGACCATCTCAAATTTGGCAATCCCACTCAAGCTAGATGGAATCCTAGCAACAGTACATATAAAAACAACTTGCTGCTTGAAAAGCCCCAATACGCAGTGTCTTACAATGCTGACACCAAACTTGCCAACTGGGTTGGTTGGAAAGTAGACAAGACATGGACGACAAGACCGCAACCACAACCAGGAGAATTACCCAGTGGGTTAATAAAAAGACCTGAGTTTATAGCCGACCCCGATCTTTTATCTGGTGGCTTGTCAGCCTATGATGGAAATATCTTTACTGGCTTAGGAATGGATCGAGGTCATTTGTCTCCTGACAGAGATAGAAGAAGACATCCCAAAGACCAGTTAGCAACCTACCTAACCACTAATTTGATTGCCCAGTCAATGGATAATAATCGATTTTTTGTTCCAGGAAGCAACTCTCCAGCAGATGCTTCTGCTTGGTTCAATATAGAAGATAAAGTGATAGCCCCCAGAGTTGCTCAGGGGCAAGAGCTTTACATTTTCGCTGGAGCTATTGGTAACAATCCAAATGTTCAAAAGAAAACGAATGTTCCTGAGTTGCTCGATGACCTTTTCAATGGAGAGTTGATCAATCAGGGAAACACAAGCCCTAGCAATTTGTCAAACCGACAAATTCACATTCCTCGATGGACGTGGAAAACAATTATGGCTGGGGAACAACCAGGAGCCGAAGTTACTTCGTCAAACATAGAAACTTTCGCATATATGACGCCTAATGTAGCGGAACCAGATTGGACTTTATCCTTAGATGGGGTTGCAAATCCACTTAACAATAATATGTTTTCTCCCTTTTTGGACAACGTTCGCCCTAAAATAACTGGTAAAACGGATTGGAGGAACCCAGATACTTGGCGAGTTACTCTTCCAGAACTCACAAAGATTCTGAACGAACGCAACCGAGTCCGCAATTATGCGTTTGATTTTGATTTCTTTTCAAATTTGCCATAACATAAGATGCTCAAAATGCCTTGAAGGAGCGAAGTAGATACTCTCCTCCTTCTTGACATTTTGCTTCTTTTAGTGGGAGGAAATCATCCTCTAATAACTTTTGAGAACATTCTTATAATTTCATACTTCTCTGTTAGTATTGTGGGAATAGAGAGAGGGATTGCAGGTGAAACCCGGTATGAAAACTCCGTCTTGCCGAATAATATCCCAGTAGTTACAAGGCTCTTCGCCAAAGCCACCAAACTTAGCACCTTGAAAATTGACTCTAATGAAATTAGCCGAGCTTACATTACATTTACTGCTGTTAAATCCTCTTAAGTCGCAGTCAAAAAACCTAGCATATTCCAAATGACTTGAGGTGATTTTAGCTTCTGTAAAGTTACAGTACCAAAATTGAGCCGAACCCAACTCGCACCTATGCAAATTGAGTCGGCTCAAATTAACGTAGTTAAATTGAGCATCACTCAAGTCGATATTTTGCAGTTCAACCCCGCTCAAGTCAGCGTACTCCAAAATGATGTTTTGAAAATCTCGATCGCCAGCCACATATCGTCTGAGTAATTCTTCTACAGCAATACTTTCTTTGTCCATAACTCGACTCCTGCATCTATTTACACAATCAACAATAGCATCGTCACTTTACAATTCGGGTTTTGCTGAGGCAGCCGCAGATGTTTTATTTGCCTCAATGGTACAACTCGATTTGGAGAAGGGCGGTTCTATCGGAAAGGAGGGTAAACTTTATGATAGTACGGGCAAGTTAATCCGCAATCAAGGATCTGTTTTCAACTCGCCGCTACATTTTGTTGGTTTCCGCAATAACACAGGTAGCTTAGACCCAGACATTTCGCCTGCATGGTCTGCAATAGAATCAGGATTAGTTGACCAGCTAATTTTTGATTACAACAAAAAACTTGATATTACTGCTGGTGTTTTTGATACTAAAGAACAGAATTGGTCGGTTCAGCCAAAAACTAGAGCACCTGAAGCACTTACGGAAGCACAAAATCAGGGAAATACAAATCCCACAAATTTAGAAGCTAACGGAATTCGGATTCCTGGATGGACATGGAAAACAATCTTGGTTTCCAACAAATCAAATCTTGGGGTACAAGATATTCTTGGCAGTTACACGTACATTACGCCCAACATACCAGAACCTTACACGAACTGGATCGGGCAACCAGCAGTCCCGAATCCACTTAATCAACTGTTAGGTGAAAGCCGCGATCCCATAACAAGTGCTGAACAATGGCGAAGACCAAATACATGGAAGATTTCTATTAATCAGCTTGAAAGTCTTCTGAATACTCAGGGTTCTGACAAGGTTTTTAACTTTTTGTCAAATCTTCCTGAAGATGTTCGGAATCGAATTAAACAACAAAGCGATTTCCAGTTTCCACCTCCCTAAGTCCAACTCGCTTGGGATTTACGCAGAACT
The DNA here is from genome assembly GCF_020738785.1 of Microcoleus sp. PH2017_05_CCC_O_A. Taxonomy (NCBI): domain Bacteria; kingdom Bacillati; phylum Cyanobacteriota; class Cyanophyceae; order Oscillatoriales; family Microcoleaceae; genus Microcoleus; species Microcoleus sp. PH2017_05_CCC_O_A. Next base: position 2,956 of record NZ_JAEQCB010000147.1, read on the forward strand.
ATTTTGAAAAATGTTCAAAAAATGACTGTTCCCTCAATGCTCTGCGTAAGTCCTATTTTATTCAACCGATATATTCACATGGCAACTTCTTCAAAATCTATCATTCCTAATCTTTTGCGGGCGTTCTATCCAACGTTCACTAGAATTGATTGGTCCGGGGATAAATTCTCCACTTACCCAAGTGGTGTTACAGAAATACATATCTTCTTCGACACCAAAAAAATTTTGAATACCCTCAAGATTACTTCCTGTAAAATCAGGAGCATACATATCAAGCAATCCCAAATATGCACCTCTAAGATCGCAGTAAATTATTTGAGGATCGCGCCATTCGCAGTTACTTAAATTGGTATTCCTCATGTCACTAAAAACAATACGTTTAATGCCACCAAAATTACAATCAGTCAATTTAGCTCCGACCAAATTTACGTGGCTGAAGCGAGTTTGCCACAAAAAATTAACGCCAGATAAACTAACATTACTGAGATCGACTTCATGCAAAATTATATCCTGAAACTCTCTTTCACCTTCATCATAAAGTCTGAGAAATTCCTGAACATCTGTCAGTCTGTGAGAGTCCGTCTGTACCTGACCATTAGGCATGATAGTTTGACAAAAAATAGTATCTTTTGTCGTTTTAATATCAGTAATATTAGCTCCTGTTAGATTAGCCCCAATGAGAGCAGTACCGCTTAAATCAGCACCATTCAAATCCGCATTAGTTAGGTCAGCATTAGTTAGGTCAGCATTAGTTAAGTTAGCGTTTCTGAGATTAGCTCCTCTCAAGTTCGCATTGAGCATGAAAGCCGATACTAAAGAAACTTTTTCCATATTGGCATCACTCATATTGGCATTGATTAGGCGAGTCCGCCCCATCTCAAAGTCTACCCATCTCAAATCGGCCTGGCTGAGATTGATATCAATGAAACAAGGCCACTGAAGACGAGCGGATTTTAAATCAATCCCTGTAAAGTTTCGCTCTCCGGCTCTATACCGTTGAATCATATCAGCTCCAGCGATGCGTCCCTTGGCAATTTCTTGAAGACTCATAATTATTGTCTAAATTAGTTTAGATCTTGTATTATATAGCAATTTTAAATTATTTCCCAAATGACACGCGAGAAAGATGATTGTACTACAAGGATTATACTCTCGATAAATTTGCCACTGATTTAGGACTGCTATATCTATTTGCCTTATCAATAATAGCAACTTTACTGGTGTATTTCATGGCAGTTGTTAATAGCAAAATTATCCATATCGGGGGACTTTGTTTCCTAAGAGAGGCGGGATTTTTAACACAAATCCCGATCGGCAAATGATATCAAATCCGGTGGCATCGGAATTAATATTACCCAAAGTCAGGACACGGCGCAGTGCCGTTTCCCTACAATTAATCGGGCGATAGTTACATCTGGTACGATCGCGATAGATTATTTTGCGGTAGGGAAATGGCTTTTGGAGTGTCCTCCGTTCCTTAACAGTCAACAGTCATCCGTCAACCGCCAACAATCAAATGACTAAAACTGAGGTTTTGCGACCACCCCGTCGCAGAGACGCCGATCGCGATCGCTCACATTAGGATTAGTTCTAAGATAATCCCCCACCCAATCGCAGCCCCTCACCAGCAAATCATCAAGATCCAAATTCCATAAAATTACCCGGTTATCCTTGCTAGCAGAAGCCAGAATTTTCCCATCCGGGCTAAAACTCAAGCCCATCACACTATCCTTGTGACCCGTCAAAGTTTTCAGCAACGTCCCGCTGCGGCTCCACAACTTCACCTTATGATCGTAACTGCCCGAAGCAACCAACAAACCATCCGGGCTAAAACCCACGCTAGTCACGCTGTCGCTAGAACCCTTCAGCAACGTCGCTACCAAAGTTCCGTCCACCTTCCACAGCTTCACCGAATTGTCGTAACCAGCCGAAGCCAGCATTTTGCTATCAGGGCTAAAAGCAACCCCCAACACAAAACTATTGTGAGCCCCTTCAAAAGTCCTCAGCAAACCACCGTCCCGATTCCACACTTTGACAGTGCCGTCATCGCTTGCAGAAGCCAACATCGAACCGTCAGGGCTGAATGTCACCCCAGTCACCCAGCCTTTGTGTCCCGTCAAAGTCTTAATCAACCTGCCCTGTCTCGTCCAGAGTTTCACAGTCTTGTCCTTGCTCGCCGAAGCGATAATCTCGCTGTCGGGGCTAAAATTCACGCTCATCACGCTGTCGCCGTGTCCTTCCAGGGTAAACAGCACAGAAGGCGAACACGGAAATAGCGGCGCCGAAGGACAAGGGAGACTATTACTCGTCGCATCTTTGTTCAGACTCCAGACTTTCACCGTTTTGTCGTAACTCCCAGAAACCAGTAGCTGTCCGTCGGGGCTGAAATTGACGCTGGCGACTCTCTGAGTGTGTCCTTCCAAGGTTTCGAGCAAAATCCCCGTGCGGCTCCAGAGTTTGATAGTTTTGTCTGTAGAAGCAGAAGCCAGCTTTTGGCCGTCGGGGCTGAAAGTAACGCTTTGCACCCGGTTTTGGTGTCCGTCGAGGGTTTTGAGGGGCACATCATCGAGCCGCCAAAGTCGGATAGTTTTGTCAAAACTTGCCGAAGCCAAAGTTTTGCCATCCGGGCTAAAACTTACCTGAGTAACTCGATCGGCGTGTCCCTCAAAAGTTCTGAGCAAACGACTGTCCGGTTTAATATTGCTAGCATCCGTTGGACGTTTGTCGCCAACACCAGCCAGACTCCAGAGTTTGACACTCCCGTCTGCGCTTCCAGAAGCAAGTGTTTTACCGTCGGGGGAGTAACTGACACCAAATACCCACTTGCTGTGTCCCCGCAAAGTTGTTAGCAGTTCGCCCGCCTTTGCCTTGGCTGATTTTTTTCGGGCTGGGTATTTTATGGCAGCGATGCTCCAGATTTTCACCGTTTTGTCTTCACCGGCACTGGCGATCGTTTCACCGTCGGGGGAAAAACTGACCGTGTAAACTTTGGAGGGTTTTTTGTTTTCGCTGTGCCACAAATTAGCGATTAACCTGCCGTCAGCATTCCACAGTTTTACAGTGCCGTCATCGCTCGCCGCAGCGATGATTTTACCGTCGCGGCTGAAGCTGATCCAATTTATGGGAGCTGGTTGTTCGATCGTTTGCAGCAACGTACCGTCGGTTTTCCAAATTTTGATAGTTTTGTCTGTAGATGCACTGGCGATCGTTTGGCCGTCCGGGCTAAAAGCAACAGTGGTAACGCTATTAGTGTGTCCCGTTAAAGTGGTTAACAAAGTGCCGTCTGTTTGCCAAATTTTGACAGTTTTATCTAAACTTGCCGAGGCGATCGTTTTATTATCGGGACTGAAAGTGACACAGGAGACACTGTTAGTGTGTCCTTTGAAAGTAGCCAGCAAACTGCCGTCGCGCCGCCAAAGTTTCACGGTTTTATCTACGCTAGCAGAAGCTATTGTTTGACCGTCTGGACTGAAACCCAGACCCCAAACTACGTCACCGTGTCCCTCCAAGCGGTTGCGTTCTTTGACGCCATAAACTGCCTGCTGGAGGGCAGCAGCAATCAGAATTTCGGTGTCCTTGAGGCTGTGCATTTCTTGGGAGCCTTCGATCTGTCTCCACTTTTTACCCGCTCTCAAACTTTCTAGCATGGCGTCAAATTTGTTGTTTGAAAAATAAAGAGCTTCAGAAGCTGCGGTGAGGGTACTGATTTCGGCTCGCTGAGTTTGAGCGACAGCTAGCTGTTTTTGACCGACTGCCCGCCACCAAAAGTTGACGGCGGCGATCGTGGAACTCGTTAGCAATAGGACGCCGATCACTGCTACTCCTAGCATTTGTTTGAGAAAAGTATTGGCTCGGTAGAGCTGTGCTTGACTCATCTTTTTGTCGGCTTCTGCTTTGTGGAGTCTGGCTTCTAAGCCGAATCTTTGGCGGATCGGCCGCACTAAATAGTCGTGTACCAATTGATAGCGGTCTTCGGGCGATTCCCGCAGCAGAAATAGCAAACCGTGACCGACTAAAATGTCTAAAATCAAGTCGAGGTTGTCGGTTTTCTTTTGTCCGCTTTCTGGTTCTTTTGCGAACTGTCGCTGTAGGGAAATTCTGCCTCTGCTGCCGATCGCCAATAATTCACTTTCGCCCCCATCTGCCGGCTGCTGGCCTGTCACTAAGGACAATTCGTTTTTGGTTTTAATCAGCCTCACGCCTCTTTCATCCGTCAGGGAAAACAATATTTTCCAAGCTGCGTCTTCGTTAACCAGGCCGCAGTCAGAGATCACTCCTTCGAGCGATCGCTTCACTAATTCTGCTTTGGGATTGGCGCCCAATTGCTGGTATTGTGCTAGAGTCGTAATACCTTCTTCTTGCAGTTGCGCTCCTACTACCTGCAATTCGATCGGTCTCACTTCTTGCAGTTCGTCTGCTAAATCTTCGACGAAGGCATCGATCAGTGCCGGTTCTAAATAATATTCTGCCCGTTTCGTTAAGTGTCCGATCACAGCCCGCGCGTCTTTTATTGAAAAACTGCGTAGTTGGTAGCGGATGCTTTTGTCGAGAATATTATTGTTAATGGCGTCGAGATCGGGGAAGCGATCGCAGTCGAGCAAATAGTGCAAGTAATCTTCGCGCAAGCACAGAATTATCTTGACATAAGGCAGGTTCAAAAACAAGCGCAAAAAGTTATAAAAAAGTTGTCTTTGTGCCACTGAAGTCGAAACAAAGAAAAATTCTTCAAATTGATCGAAAATTAGCACAGTTAACAAATTATTTGTGGCATTTTCGCGCAACTGCTCTATAATAAAAGAAGAAGTTTCCGAGCCGCGTTCTGGAGAAATAGAGCAACTGCTTTTGTGGATTTCCTTTAGTCCTTGAGCGATTAATTGCGTTTCATCTTCGGCTTGTTTGTCGTACAGCGCTCCGTTCAAAGCGTTTTCTAATTCCACCAGCCAGTCGGTGTAAACTTTGATAACTACTGGCAAGGCATCCCGCGCGCCCGGAGTAATATTTTTCAAAGCAGGTACTAAGCCGGCATTGACTAGAGAACTTTTTCCAACTCCGCTGGGCCCGTGAATAATAGTTAATTTATGATCGTCCCTGCTAATTCTTTCGAGCAATCTATTGATATCTTTTTGGCGGGAATAAGCTGTCATTTCCGCTGCGATCGCAGCTTGATTTTGAGCTGAGGGGCTCGAAGGATTGACAGCTTGACGCTGCTGTTGCAATTGGCTGGCTCCGATAAAAGCTCTAAATCCGTATTGATACTCGATCGATCGCTGGGTTTTTTTAATCCGGAAAGCTTTGAGATACTCTCCCTGCTCGAAATAAACCGCTTGGAGTTCTGTCAAAATATCGATGTAAAGTCGGGGGTCGTACTTGGGCTCGCTTTGATTTTGAGCCAACTCCAAAGAATGAACCGCCGCTTCCCACTGACCTAGCTCCCGCAAACTTCGGGCTAACAGTAAAAGATACGAACTGCGATCGGATTTGGGATGTTGGATTTTAGATTTGGGATCGTTACTGAACTCGTTAGTACCCACGAATTCTGGATAATTTCCCGCAAATCCCAATCTCAAATCTTCAATCAACAATCTTAAATCATTAGGTGTTTGATCCAAAATCGCCAAAGCCAACTCGGCTAGCTGGCGGGCTTGACTCCACCTGGACTGTTGCAGGGCAACTTCAGCCAAAAACCCGTAATCTTGAGCTAATTGGCTGGGAGTACCGTAGGTGAAGTGCAACTGCAAAGAATTTTCAGCTAATGCTTGCAACTCTCCCCAAGCTTTGAGGCGTTGCAGTACCTCTCCGAGGTGTGCTGTCACCTCAGCTACCAATTCTGGGCGATCGGCAAGGGAGAAAGCGTTTCTAGATTGTTCCAGGCTAATCCAAGCTTGTTCCCAGTGGTGGCGGTTGGCTACCGGATTTCTGGCTGCTTGCAATCTGTGACACAGGGCTATGTGAAATAGCACTATGCCTTCTCTCTCTAAAAATAGGATGTTGGGGACAGGATTCGACAATGAGGAGCAGAGGGTCGATCGATTTTCGGCATATTCCCAGTTTGCCAGTTCCCAGTTGCCGGTTTGCTGCTGCCAAAATATTAAGCTTTCTTGGTAATGAATTAATGCTGTTTCAGTTTGGTCGCTGACATAGTAATCTCGACCCAGAACGAATTGCAGGCTGGCTTTCAGGGCGGGTTCTAATTCTTGACCGCGATTTTGTAAATCTCTTAAAGCTAATTCTAGTTCTCGGCGCGACAAAGAGCCGATCGCCAAATCGAGGGTATTGCCCGGACTCAAAGGCGAATACGAGTGGACATCTAATTGTCGTCCGTTTTGCAGTTGAGAGTTAAAGGTGAGAAAGCGTTCTCCGGAGCTAATTTGATGCTCCTGGGCTGGTTTTTCCCAGTCGGTTTCGCAGGCGCAAAAACCTGGTCGGGTGCCGGCTGTACTGCTGCCTAGTTCTTGATTTATTTCGCCTACTTTAAATATAGTATCGGCTTGCTGTGCCAGGAAATTAATTAATTCGTCAACAGCCATTTCAAATTTAATGGTGGCGGCGGCCCAACTTTTGAAGTCCGGGGCCAGACGAATCATTTTGGTCACAATGTCATCTGTTACCCACAAAATCACCGGACAGGAAAAATTTTTGCGAAATTCATCTCGCACTTGATTGGTAGAGGCCATCAATTCGTCGATCGCTACTACTGTTTCCAAACCAAATACCATCAAAGCTGAGGCAGAACCTACAGCCGAAGCCCCGTTCTGAAGCGTGTTTGCCTGGAGGGTAGTGTAAAGGGTTTTGACGGATGCTGGCAGGACGAGATCTTGAATTGGAACTGCGGACATTTCTCGCAGCCGCTGCGCTATGTGCTGCCGCAACTGCTCGTAGTTGCAGCGCACTAAAATTAGCGAAAATTGCTGCTGAGACATGGCGATGGATCTTACCAGAGTTTTGAGCGATCGCTCGTTGTAGCTGGCAGTTTCTTGTTGTTTAAGTAGATCGGTCATGCGTGCACCCCTTTTGCAGAAATCAATTACCTAACGATTGCCGATCGTGACGGAAACAGTATCTACTTAGAGATGCCCGTATCGGTCTGGCGCTTTATATCTGTAGGAATACGTAGTTTTTCGTACTTCTCCTATGAATACTTACATAGTCATCAGGTTTAATCTAAAAACATCATAGCTCCCAATCTCAGAGAATGGGAAACTTGACAATAAAAATTAAACCTAGATCAAATATTTTTTAGTCAGCTACAGATAAAATCCTCCATTCATCAATATCAGACAGCTAAATGTATCGATAATACCAGCGACTAGCTATTAGTAAACAATAGGTATATCTGTAGCATATATTTGGAAAAAAGAAAAAAAACTCGTCATGGATGCTCGCTCCAGACTAGGAGCAACGGATCAATACATACCTACCTGGTCTGGCATGGGAGATATGACAGTTGAGGTTGGGGAAATTTATTGTGTGGTGACAAATATTTATGGGGCAATTATATGCGCGGCGTAAAGACCGCATTTAAGAGAAATCAGCCAGTGGGAAAAACCGCTGACTGCGTGCTTATTGGATTGTAGAAATTGGGAGTTTTGAACGGTAAATTTTAAGTTAAATAGTTTCCAATTTACTCGCCGCTAACGGATCTTAGAGTCGAAGAATGCGATCTCAAAAATCCCAACTATTCTTGGTGATTTCGTTGCTGCCACTCCTGATATTTTCTGGTTTCTGCTAGGGCTGGATTGATGCCAAACCAGCGACCTTCTTGATCCCGGTATTCAAAGACAAACATACTTCGCAACAAGATTTGAGATTCTTCTTCGCCGGTTACACTTTGTCGGTTGACGACTTGAAACAACAATTCCCATTCCGTGTCATTGATGGCTCCCAAAAGGTCATCGCGATATTCTTGAATGACGCTTTCGAGGCATTCGCGAGAGAAGGGGGGATCTTCATGTTGCAAACAGCTATACAAAAGCATCAGTAGATTGCGAACATGGCCACCGCTAATCCGGCAAAGCCTGTCTAAAGTTTCGGGAGAGTCAAAGACTTTGGAAATCAAATCGATGCGTTGGGCGGGAGCGACTGTGGGGAAAGCTCTAGCCAATACGAGCTGCCGCAGCAGTGCCATTCCTTCGATATGATCGTCGCCCGATCGCCTCAGCACGGGTACCATCGGCATCACCTTGGGTTTGACTCCAAATCGACTGGCGAGACGGCCAAAGTCGTTAGAAAAAATCAAAGTCAGGGGAATGGTGTAGACGACGTGGCAATTGAGTTTTTTCAACTGTTCGCCACGGTCTAAAAACAGGTATTCTGGCTGGGTGCGTCCGCTGGGTTTGAGTGAGGCGTCGAGGCGATCGAGATTGTCAACAATGACTGCGAGGCCTTTTTTGCCTTGTTGCTTGAGTTCGGCGTTAGCTCTGTCGAGGAGTTCTTCGTTGATCGACTGCAAGATGCTGTTGGTGCGGGGTTCGAGATATTGCCTGAGTTGCGATCGTAGTTTGGGAGAATCTTTAGTTTTAGCAGTAACTCGAGCAATTCCTATAGATAACTCCGCTTCCGCTGACAAATCTATGGGAGTCTGCAAAAATTCTGCCACTTCTGCAAACAAATTGGTAAAGTAGCTCGGTCTGAGTTTAATTTTGGCGGATTCCATCGTTTCGCTGACTTGGCGGGCAATGCTCAGCAAAATATCACTGATGTCTACATCGCCCATGTCCAAGTCTTGGGAAGACTCGAAGTAGACGACGCAAAAACCATCTTGCTCTAGCTCAGCTTTGAGTCGAAACAATTCGGTAGATTTGCCACAGCCGATATGCCCTGTAAATAGCTGACAGGTTGGCTCGTCGGGGGATATCCGGGTGATGGTTCGCTGTAAAGATTCAATGATTTTGCCACCCCGCACCGAACCAAAATCAATGTAGTATTGATAATCTCCTGGGTCTCCCGCGACAAGGGTCTTGCTCGGGTTGCAGGCTTTATAAAATCTGTCTAATTCGAGTGCGATCACAATTGAAGCCGGCTAAAAGTTAAAAGAGTTAATCGAAAGTCTAAACTTTCTTTCGTTGAGTTTAGTTTGATTTGTCACCTTTTGCGGTGTGGGGTAATGCCCTAAATACCCAAACAACCTCTATCTGCTAATCAACCGGACGGCGCGGGAATTTGGAATTTTTAATTAAGAAATTTTAATTACCTAACTGAATCAGTGAATTTACGGATATTTGCCCTGCTTATGGGTAATTTCGCGGGGATCTGGGTGAACTACTCATCGTCAAGCGGGATACCGCTATGACGGGAGCTTCCAACTTCAAGCGGAACAGCATCCAGCAAGACCGAAATCTTACTCCCGTTGACTTACATTCCGTCCATTGGCAGTAGCACTGGTTCCCAATGTCAAAATCCGCAAGGCTTCATAAAACTAATACGGGATGCGGGAAACGAGCGAGTCTTTAGACCTGAGAGGGAAGCGACGCTCTTTACTTCAGTCAAGAGTGTTCTTTCTTAATTAGCTGAATGATGCGGGTCTTCTATGTATTATAAAACTTTATTAAGTTTGTAAGCAGTAGTAAGCAATAGTAGTATCATCTAGTCAAAATGGTCAAGAGAATTATTGCGATCGTCAAAAAATGG
>NZ_JAEQCB010000148.1:0-22962 GCF_020738785.1 Microcoleus sp. PH2017_05_CCC_O_A
GGCGCCAAGGTGAATGATAACACCTTTTTTTCTGTAATCAATAGGTTTGAGTCTGAAAAAAAGAAGCAAGAGATAATTGAATTACTTCTCAAGAATAAACCCCAAGTACCATCAGGTTTACTGTACAGCGCTGTCTCCGGTCGAAATATCGAGATTGTAAAATTATTGATCGATCGCGGTGCTGATGTCAACGCTCCAGATCCTTACGATAATACTACTCTGTTGATGAGAATTGTGCAATTCAATACTGGTATCTCTCCGCAATTAAAACCTGCATTAGTAAAGTTGTTTCTTGCAAAGGGTGCGGATGTAAACGCTCGAAACAAAAATGGTGCAACTGCTTTAAGTATTGCTTACAAATCATCCACTCCGGAGATTGTTAAGTTACTCAAACAGCACGGAGCTCAAAGATAAATCGGCGGTTTAAACTTATCCTCAACAAACTAGGCTGGCTCAGGGATAAACGGCTGGCTCAGGGATAAACGAGGTTTGAAAGTCGTATTTTGTATGCGGTAGTCAGAGGGCTAAAGCCCAACAACGTACCTCATACCTCATCTTTAATCTGCCGAGGCGAATTTAGGAGTCAACGAGGTTTCAAAGTCGTATTTTGTATGCGGCAGTCAGAGGGCTAAAGCCCAACAACGTACCTAATCTTTCTGATAACCGCTATACATTTTAGGGATTTGTATTTATATCAAATCTGGCTGTACCGCAACAAAGTCTGACGCCAATTTCAGGGCATCTTCGCGAGTCGCAATTCTCCCTTCCACCCGCGCTAATTGAATCTCCATTAACAATTGACCGATGCGCGGACTTCTGGGAATATTCAAAGATTCCATTAACTCATTGCCGCTCACTAATTGTGTGGGATGGGCGACTATATCACCGACATCGAGATAGCGATTAATTAACAGTGCAATCTCCTCAACCGCAATTCCCGCTGCCATGGCTAAAACTGCTAAAATTGGAAATACTATTCCCACGTCGCGAAACAAGAAATACTGTTCTCGTAAGGACATTTCTGCAATCGGTTGTGCTTGAAGTTGTGGCAAATATTTCAAAAGCTCGATCGCACTTTTAATCTCTGCATTGCTGTACTTCAACCGCAGCAACTCGGTTTCAGCGATTGTCGGGTCAGAATTTGCCAAAACAGCCAACTTCCCGATCGCCAACAACGGCGTTTTAATTGTATCTCGAATCGATCGCCCAAACTCTCTCTCCAACTCCGGGTAAATTGCCGCCAAATCAGCAGCACACGAGTCAATTTTTGTCAAGATATCGAAACGGTCGATCGCACTTTCAAACCAAATCGAAAACAACCCATCTTCGCAACCCTTACAAATCCAAGGAACACCGTTATTATTGCTCAACAAATAACCCAATTCTGTCCGCACCCGTTCCACCGCCACCCGACTCAACAACGGCGCCAATTCCCGAATCGCCTGCAAAGTTTCCGGTTCGATCGCAAAACCCAACTGTGCTGCTTGGCGGTAAGCTCTTAATAACCTCAGCGGATCGTCCTCTAAATTCGATCGCGAAATCATCCGCAGCAAACCCAACCGCAAATCAGTTTGACCGTCCAAAGGATCGATGATTTCTCCGGTAAAAGGATTGCAGGCGATCGCATTTATCCGAAAATCGCGGCGGTGCAAATCCTCCTCCAGACTCCCCCCGAAAGCCTGTGCAAAATCCACCGTACCGCCCGCAAACACCACCCGCGCAATCTGTCGTTCCGCATCCAACAACACAAATCCGCCTTTCGTGCGATCGGCAATTTTTCTAGCAGTTTTCACTGCCCGTGCTAACATAACGAAATCCAAATCAAAATAGTGCGATCGGCGGCCCAGCAGCGCATCCCGCACCGCGCCGCCCACCAAATAAACAGGCGGTGTCAGCAGTTCCAAATCGAACGGCCAAGTCTCAGGAGATAACGCAGGTGGCAAATTCATCGGCATCGCAACAAAAATCTACTTTCCTTACAAACAATAAAACTCTTGCTACGCTAGATTAACAGAAAGCTCAAAATTCACCAATCTTTTTGAAATGCACAGAGGATATCAAGAATGTGTATTTGTATTAACTGCCACTATGTAGACCGCTGCTTCACATACCACGCCGTAGAAGGACAGCACGAACAAATCCACCTCACCGAAACACCCGATTTCGACCCCGTAGAACCCACCATCAACGTCAACATCCGCCCCCGTCAAGACGAAGTAGAAATGGAATGGGATGTAGTCGGGTGTCAAAGTTTCAAACAAGAGACCGGCAAATGGGCAAAATTGCGGCCGGGCGAACTCGTCCCGACTTGAGTCAGTTGACAGTTGACAGTTGACAGTTGACAGTTGACAGTTGTTAGTTGTTAGTTATTAGTTATTAGTTGTTAGTAGACCGTAGACATTTGACCTGTGGTAGGGGCAGTGCCCCCGTGCCCGCCCTCTTCGTTAACAGTTGGTATTTTTTAGTTCCAATTCCCGATGTCCGATGTCCGATGCCCGATGCCCAATTCCCAATTCCCAATTCCCAATTCCCGATGTCCGATGTCCGATGCCCGATGCCCAATTCCCAATTCCCAATTCCCAATTCCCCATTCCTAAATCTAAAATCTAAAATCCAAAATCTAAAATCAAATGTCCTATTGCTTAAACCCAACTTGTCAGAATCCGCAAAACCCCGGTGATGCAGAATTTTGCCAAAGTTGCGGCTCAAAATTGTTGTTAACTAACGAACAATCGCCATCAGCATCTCGCTACCGTACCATAAAGCCGATCGCGCAAGGAGGCTTCGGCAGAACTTTCCTAGCAGTTGATGAAACCAAACCCCAGACTTTTGGGCAGTGCGTCATCAAGCAATTTTTCCCGCAAAACACCGCAGCCGAAAAAGCCGCCCAACTCTTCCACCAAGAAGCAGCCCAGCTAGAAACCTTGGGAAAACATCCCCAAATTCCCGAATTAATCGCGCATTTTGAACAAGAGGGAAGACAATATTTAGTACAAGAATTTATAGACGGCAAAAATTTAGCTCAAGAATTAGAACAAAAAGGAGCATTCACCGAAACCCAAATTCGACAAATCCTCAACGATTTATTGCCCGTAATCCACTTCGTTCACAAATCCAAAGTTATTCACCGCGATATCAAACCAGAAAATATCATTCGCCGCCGCCTATCTCCCGCCCCTTTACCCGCCTTAGAAAATTCCTATCAACCCTCTCCTTTCCAAAAAGATATAGTTTTAGTAGACTTTGGTGCAGCAAAGAAAGTAACAGCAACCGGATTGCCACAAACTGGTACAATTATCGGCAGCGCTGCTTATACAGCCCCAGAACAATTGATGGGAAAAGCAGTTTTTGCTAGCGATATCTACAGTTTGGGTGTTACTTGCATTCACTTGCTGACTCACATTCCTCCCTTCGACTTGTTCGAGGGCGCCGAAGATTCCTGGGCTTGGCGCAATTATTTGAAGAGTGCTGTTAGCGACGATTTCGGCCGCATCCTCGACACGATGCTCCAAAGTGCCACCAACCGGCGCTACAATTCAGCATCCGCAGTCATCCGGCAGTTGAACCCCAAGCCGGTCTATTTAGACGCGCAGCCCGTGCTGGATGCGCCGGAAACAAGCGCAGAATCGAAGCCTGCACTGGCCCCGGCACCTGCGCTTTTGGGTCGGGAACAGCAAGCCGAAATTCAGCAAGCTTTACAAGAGGCGATCGCCCCGTACAATGTTACAATCCAAATCAGTCAAGCCAAGCAAAAGCTCAATATCGTCATCAACAGAACCGAAGACAATCCTGTTCACTATCCGCACTTATCCCAAATAATTGCCACCAAACTCACCGCTTTGCAGTTAAATAAAGTCACAGCCATTAAGCTGTTGGGAAGAGTAAACAATTCTCGCGTCCCCGAGTGGAAGGAAGTATTGCAAATCGATCCCAAAATTCAATTAAAAAACAAACTCCTGCGGCTGCAACACAATCAATTAGCCAAGAAAATCGCCCCAGTTGTTACCCAAGAATTTTGGCTTCCGAAGTTGAAAACTCAGGATTTCTGGCTCGATTCGCTCATGTTTGCTTTAGTTTGGTTTATCTTTGGCTCTCAAATAGTCATTTTTAATTCTTGGTTCGCGCTTATAGTTGCATCCGGTTTTATGGTTGTCAAACATCAAGTTTCTCAAGACAAAGAATTTGCGAACAAGAATTTATTTGCCAGTTTAGTAGTGCTGTTTTTGATAACTGGTGGCATGGGCAATTCAAGGATTTTAAACACGGGAATATTTGGCATTCTATTGGGTTGCTTGGTTGTGGCATTGCCGCTGTTTTTTGTGAAGGAAAATTATCAGTAATCGTGAATAGCAATCCCCAAGACAAAACATTAGTAAAAAAATACGGCTTAGCGTTGCACACCTCAACACCAGAATTAGGTTTAGCAATCAGCAATTTTTCCGGCGATAATCGCTGCCAAACTTGGAATTTGGGCCGCAGTTTAGCAACGGATTTACACCAGTATTTAGTAGAGTTTATCGCGCCGCAAACTTGGGCAGATTTGGCTTTTATTGCAGTAGCAAAGGGGCCCGGAGGTTTTACGGGGACTCGCATGGGTATGGTGACGGCGCGGACTTTGGCTCAACAGTTGAATATTCCGGTTTTTACTATTTCAACTTTGGCGGCTGTTGCTTGGGCTGCACCCCCCCAACCCCCCCTTACTAAGGGGGGGCTTTTGAGTGAGGAAGTCCCCCAACCCGCCCTTGCTAAGGGGGGGCTTTTGAGTGTGGAACCCCCCCAACCCCCCCTTGCTAAGGGGGGGCTTTTGAGAGAGGATATTGCGCTGCAAATGCCCGCACAGCGAGGTCAATTGTTTGGCGCTGTTTATTCAGTTAACGGTAATTCGGGTTTAACTGAGTTATTTCCTGATACCGTAATGACTCCTGAATCTTGGCAGGAAAAGCTGGAAAGCTGGGAAAATTCCTATCAGTTAATTGAAGTTGGTAGCGAGTTGGGTTCGTCGGTTTCTGGTGTGTTGGATTTAGCTTATTTGGAGTGGAAACAAGGAAGTCGCCCTGATTGGTGGGATGCTTTGCCTTATTACGGGCAACATCCCGTGCAGGGAAAATGAATATTGGGCAAAACTTACGCATTAAGACCAAAGAAACCGGGTTTTTTACCTAATCTCTGGGTGATAACGAATAATTTTTCTAAAAAACCCGGTTTCTGACTACCCGTGCGTAGGTTTTATTGGGACTTAATTTGGTAATTTTTAAGGATTTGTGAATGAGATTTTTTTATTGAACCGCGAAGGCGCGAAGGGCGCAAAGGAAGAGAAGAGAAGAGAGAGTTTTTGTTGTTGTTTATTTCAGGGCGATACAAAGTTCGAGGCAAAAAGTTAATGTCAGCGCATCTGGGTTTTCGGTTCGCAATTGGTCGATTTCATCGGGATTGCAGCCGCGAGATTCCATAAAAGCGAGCATCCAGCTAATTAGCGCATCAATATCAATGTATTTTGCTCCGAGACATTCGGGGCAAGTTTCTCCGTTGACTGTACCTGTGCCTTCGCACTCGGGGCAATCCCAGTGGGTGTTTATCGAATTGGACTCGATTAGGCTGTTGCTCATTTTAGGCAAAAGTACGCGTGCGCGTAGCTATCGGGCTCTTAATCGCACTACAAGCTCAGTTTAGCAATTGGTTGGGGAAATTCCGAACAAAATTCAACAGCGCCAACGATTAATTATGACTTTTATGAGTTCAAAATTATGATGTTTATGAATTGACTTGAAGCTCAGCCTGTTTCATAATGTTAATTGACTGGTGTTAGTAAACCACATTCATGAAAAAATCCTACAGCTTCTTAATATATGGAAAATCGACTGACTCAAATTCAATTAACGCAAATAGTAGCTGAAGTAGAACGCCTTTCTAACGTCCGGGAGGCTGAACTTAGTTCCGAAGAAGTCACACAAGTTTTGCAGGAATTGGGCTTGCCGACTGAGTTGCTAGATGAGGCTTTAATCCAGTTACAGCGTCGGGAAGCACTGGCAAAGCAGCAACGCAATCGGTGGATTTTTGGATTGTTAGCGGTGGTAGTTGGGGTGGTACCGATCGCAATTACCGGATTCTACATTTACCAAAATGAACAAGCGATCGCCCGCGTTTCAATGCAACAAAACCGCATAACTTCCGTGCAGGATGATGGCGGCAATTTGACTGTTATTTTCCGCCAAAACAATCCCGAAATCTTTTACCGTACTACCTTAAAGGATGCACCTTTAGGCAAAAAACTATCGATATCCTGCGATTGGATCGATCCCAGCGGTCAAGTTGTCAAACAAAACCGCTATCAAACTCGCGAAATCGACAAATCCATTTGGAATACTCAATGTCGTTACAAAATTGGTGCTGCTGCTGCTACCGGAAAGTGGCAAGTTAAAATGTTTCTTGAAAGTCGGGCGATCGGCAGTACATCCTTTGAAGTTAAATAATCATCAAAAACTCGCCTATGGATTCATTTTAACATGGTAAAAATAAACAAAAAGCGTCAATTTATAGGATACTGGGGCAGCGATTCCCGCGATAAATTGGAAGCACTGCTAGCCAAAATAGTTAGCCAATCTGCAACAGAAATCCCAGTCCAAAAAGTCGATAATTTGTCCAGTTTCGCCACCACAGGCGACGAAAATTACCCAATTTGGAATGTTGTCAGTACGGAGTGCGTTAGCGAAGCCCTCGAAGAGGATCGCCCGCAGCACTTGCCAACCCAAAAAAGCGCTAAAACTTGGCAAATCGCTGCCCTCTCAGCATCTGGGCTATCGACTTATCCATCATCCAACGGTTTGCTGTTACCTGATGCCTGGGCAAACGTCCGCGAAAATTGCCTAATTTTGGGACGAGAACCCTTTGGGCGAGTAACACTTTACTGGACGCAAATCGGGCAGAGTATTTGGTTTGCATCGAATATACAACTGCTATTAAATATTTGCAAAAAACCAGATATTAGCATTCCCGGCTTGTACGGCTATAGCTGTTTTTCCTACGTTCCAACTCCCTTAACTCCTGTAGAAAATGTGTTCGCAGTTCCCGCCGGAACCGAATTAACTTGGGAGTGCGATCGAGATAGCGGTGTCATTCTTGAAGCCAACTCAAAACGCTTGTTAGAATGGCGAGAAAGTTCAGAAAAAATACAAGACGAAGCAGAAGCAATAACACAATTACAAAACTTACTTAAAAATGCTGTAGAACGTCAAATTTCTGATATAAATAGTAATGAAAATGTCGGAGTATTTCTATCAGGCGGTTTAGATTCCTCAGTAGTCGCAGCCTTATTAATCAAAGCCGGAGTCAAAGTCCGCGCTTATACTCTCGACTTCGGCGAGGCCGGAATTCCCGAATATCCTTGGGCCCAAAAAGTTGCCGATTCGCTGAACATTCCCTTGGTAAAAGTAGATGCTAGGCCACATCGGATTAAACAAGTCTTGCATTCTGCGGTGAAAGCTTTAGATTTGCCCTTTGGTGACGGAGTTACAGTCCCGCTGTACCTGTTAAATGAGGCTGCGAGTCAAGAATGTGCGATCGTTTTTAACGGCGAAGGTGGCGATCAATTATTTGCGGGCTGGACGAATAAACCCCTGATTGCAGCGGCTGTTTATCAAGCAGCAAATCCCGCCGGAGACCAAACTTTTGCCTTGCAATACTTGCGAACTTTTCACCGCCTTTGGGGATACGAATCTAAAGTTTATCAGCCGGAAATTTACACTCAAATTCAGGAT
Source organism: Microcoleus sp. PH2017_05_CCC_O_A (assembly GCF_020738785.1). Taxonomy (NCBI): domain Bacteria; kingdom Bacillati; phylum Cyanobacteriota; class Cyanophyceae; order Oscillatoriales; family Microcoleaceae; genus Microcoleus; species Microcoleus sp. PH2017_05_CCC_O_A. The sequence goes on from NZ_JAEQCB010000148.1 coordinate 7,755, forward strand.
TTGCAGCCTCAAAATTGGCTGTTAGAGGCTCTTAATCCTTCTGTGGGCGAGTCTTTGCTGCACCGCCTCCGCCGCGCGGGTTTGATGCTGAAAGGCGCGCAGAACATCCATCCGCGGGCTGCTAATTTGGCTTTGGCTTTTGGTCTGAAAGTGCGATCGCCCTTTTGTGATTTTGCCCTCACAGACTGGACATTTCAACTGTCGGGAGAACTGTGTTTGCGAGGTGCTTGCGAGAAATACATCCTCAAACGGGCGGTAGAAAATTGGCTACCTGCGGACATAGTGTGGCGGGAAAAGCGCGGTATGGGCGTGCCCTTAACTTCGTGGTGTTTTAATGAATTTTGGCATGACATCGGCGATTGGTTGAATCCTGCCGTGTTGCGATCGGAGAAACACTGGAAACCAGATTTAGCGGCTCAAATTATGTCCGGCAAATTCGCAGCCGGAATTCAAGGCCGACGCATTGGCGAGATGATTTGGCTGTTGGTGATGTGGCAAAATTGGCGATCGCAAATTTTAGGTAAAAATGTGAAAAATAAATCTTGGAATCATCCCTTTTGGTTGCCTCGACAGGTTTGGAATTACCGTCAGCGGTGGGGAGAATGAAAGCTACTCCCTTGATTACTCGGCGGTTGAAACCGCGTCTACACAAACGAAGTCCGCGCAACGCGAGACTAAATACATACTTTACACTTATGCAAACAATTACCGATCGCAAATCAATCATCAAACAACCGCCTTTCACTCTAGCTATAGCCCAAGAGTTATTAGCCACCTACGGTTCGCCGCTGTACGTTTATCAAAGCGACATTTTGCGCCGAACTATTGACCGCATTACTAAGGCGATCGACTATCCGCGAACTCAATTTTGTTTTGCCAGCGTCACCAATGGTAGCATCGCCCTGCTGCAAATTTTTCGGGATAGCGGGTGGGGATTGCACGCCAATACACCGGGAGATATTTATTTAGGAATTCAGGCAGGTTTTGCACCCAAAAATATTGTTTATAGTGGCAGTAATTTGCACCGAGATGAGATGGAACAAGTTCTCAAATGGGGTGTCAAAACTTTGAATTTCGACAGTCTTAGCCAGTTGCAGTTGTGCTGCGAAGTGTACCAATCTCTGAGGGAAAACCAGCAGGCTTTAGAACCGCCCAGTCTGGGTTTGAGGCTGAATTTGCCCGAATTAACGGGGGAAAGTCGTATTGGAGTGCGATCGCCCGAATTTCCCGCAGCAATTGCGATCGCCAAAACAGCCGGATTAAAGCTAAGTGGCTTACATTTCTATCGCGGTACCGGCACTAATTCAACCGCAGCCTTTACTCAAGTAATTGATACCATAATTGCCGCAGCCCAGCAATTGCCAGATTGGGAATATCTCGACTTTGGCGGGGGCTTTGGCTATCCTTACCACAGCGGGGGTACAGCCTTTGACTGGGAACTATTTGGGGCCGAATTGACCAGCAGGATTTGTCAATTAGACCGCGCAATTGACTTAATAATTGAACCAGGAAGAGCCGCCATAGCAGGATGTGCTACTTTGCTGGCTCAAGTTGTTTCCACAAAATGGCAAGAAGCTAAACAAATTGTCGGTGTAGATACGACTGTTGCTAATCTTTCAGTACCGTCGGTTCATGGTGGTTATCGAGAAATTTGTACCTGGAATTGTCGGGATGCTCTACATTTTACCGATGTTTGTGGCAATACGACTTATTCGCGGGATTATTTGGGGAAAAACTGTCAACTTCCGGCTTTGACTATTGGCGAAATCCTTGGTATTTTGGATGTTGGCGCTTACGGATATGCCATGTCGTCGCACTTTTTGCACCGCCCAAAACCTGCGGAAGTGCTGTTAGAAAATAGCCAACATCGCCTAATTCGCCAAAGAGAAGATTACAGCATTTTGCTAGCAAATCAAGTTTTTTGAATAATCAATAGGAGACTTTTATGAAGTGCATCAAATGTGGAACTGAAAACAAGTTAAAAGACCGCACAGCGTGGCGCGGCCGCTGTCTCAAGTGCGGCCATAAGTTTGCTTTTGAACCGACTGCAATGACTGGTGTCAAAATAACTGACCCGATGTTTGCCAAGGCGATCGCAGATATTTCGGTTAACGATACGCTGTTTTTTACCCCTAAACAGTTATTTTACCTTTTAGACAAGCGATCGAAACCAATAATTGATGATATGTCCCACACAATCCCCGGATACCTAATTATTAATATAGTTTCGGGTATCTTGGCTCTTTTCTGCACATTGATTCTATTTCCTGAATCGAGTATAGCTTGGAGTCTCATAATGTTTGCGATTAATAGTTTATTGATTGCAAAAACTTTTACTGCTAGCCGTTCTAGCAAGTATCTGTATCAACAACGCCAGAAATTTGCAAAAAATTTGCAAATTAGGGGAGTAATAGTTCTGGTATTCGGAATTGGTTTTAATCTGTTATCAAGTTCCTTTTCGCTGTTTTTAGCAAGCTGCATTATCGGAATGACATCTATCTATTTGGGTGGCTTAAAAAATGAAAATAAACCTGCAAATAGTCAAGACTTTACGATTGAGTCAAATCAGTTTCAAGGCTGGGTTAATACTTGGACAACAATTAACTCTATGACTAAAATGCTACCACCTCCCCGCGATACAAATGAAAATGCCGCCGTCAATGCCGATGTCAGCGCTTACAGTTTCGATAGATTGCTGGTGTGCGATCGCCCGGAAATTGCCCAATTCTTAATCGCCAACTATTTTCACTTTGAAAACAACTGTGCAGTCCTCAGTATTACCGGATATCCTCAAAGTATCTTCGATACAACGATGGAAATGCTGCGCCGCAATCCCGACTTAAAAGTGTACGCTTTGCACGATTGCAGTCCCAAAGGAATTGGTTTAGTTAACCACCTACGCACGAGTCCTAATTGGTTCCCAGGTAACAGCGCGATAATTATTGATATTGGATTGTTACCGAAGCAAATTCTGGCGGCTGGCGACAATATGTTTGTTCTAAGTTCTGAGAGTTCGGCACGAGATGCTGTACAATTGCCGCCAGCAATCCGCCAAGATTTATCCGCTGAGGAATTGCAGTGGTTGGAATTAGGTAATTATGTAGAATTGGAATCGTTTAGTCCTCAGAAACTGATTCAAATTCTGAATCGAGGAATTGCTGGAAGTCGAGATATAGGCAGCGATGACAGCAGTTTGATTCTGCTAGGTGGCACGGAGAGTTCTATCTATGTTGTTGATAGTTTTGGTTGAGGTTTGTGGGGTTACGAGGAAAGGACACGGCAGTGCCCATTGGTGTCAACTTAACGTCAAACCGGCCGTCTCTCTTGTTGGTATCAAAGTTTCGATCCCCCCTAACCCCCCTTAATAAGGGGGGGACAAGAAATATCCTCAAAGTCCCCCTTATTAAGGGGGATTTAGGGGGATCTAGACTGGGGTAAAAGCGAGAATTCTCAGGGGTTTCAGGCTTAAGTTGACACTAATGGGCACTGCCTAAGTCCCTACAAATATAATGTGCAATCGCTCGGACATGATCTTACTTATTACCTTGCAGCCAAAGCTCTAAACTTGTCAATAGCCACAGCTTAACGCCATAACGCCCCCAAGTATCTCCTTCATAATCTAACCATTGAGCAATTAAAGATTGATTACAATAAGGAGCAATAGCAGCTCTTCTTGACAATAGCAAACCCCTAGCCTCCCGCTGCCAAAACCTCTTAAACCCTTGCTGTACGGGAACTAGCATCCCGCTTTTGGGCCTGTCTAAAATTTGAGCCGGCAGCAAATTTGCCACCGCTTGTTTGAGCACAGCTTTCTCCACAACCCCGGATAATTTGTACTCAGGCGGAATCGTCATACTCAAATCCACGATTCGCCGATCGAACAAAGGCGATCGCCCGTGCAAGCCCGCAGCTTGAGTCAAATTGTTCACTTTGGTCAAAATCTGGTCTGCCCCCTTAAACTTGATATTTAACGCCATTAATCGATTCAGATAATTGCCGCTTGCATTCAAATCCGCACTAAATACCGAAGGTTCTGCTTGCATCGCTGCCCAAATTTCCGGTTTTAACAGTTGAGGCAAATCCGCAGCGCACTTTTGAAATGAAAGCAAATATGCTGGCAGTGAATCCAAGTTCGTGACAGAATTGTACAAGCTATTCATTAACATTGGTTGATTTTTGGGGCCGCCAAAACAGGGATCGCCGCCTTCGCCGTTCAGAATTACTTCGACTGATTCCCGCGCCATTCTTCCTAATAGCAAGTTTGGCACTGTCAGCGGATCGCCGATCGGATCGTCTAAGTAACCCATAGTTTCTGGCAACTTTTCCCACATATCCCGAAAGCTAATTTCTAAAATGTGGTGTTCAGTTTGACAGTGTTGGGCGACTAAACTGGAAAACTCTAATTCGTTGGCGCATTCTTCGCCAAAATGAATTGAGTAACTGTGAATTGGCCGATCGCAAAATTGAGCAGCTAAAGCCGCGATGCAGCTAGAGTCTAACCCGCCGGAAAGAAAGACGCCTACAGGTTGATTTGCTGGCAAATATTCCCGGACAATTTCATCTAAAAGAGTTCGCAATCTCGCGCCGTGCCATTCTAAAGATTGTTCCGCCTCGACAACTTGTTCTCGCAGTTCCCAGTATGCCGAAATTGTCTCGTCAGGAATGCTTAAAATGCTTCCTGGGCGCAGTTCTCGGACTTGCTGCCACAGGGTACGATCGCCCGGAACGAACGAACAACACAGGTAATCTCGCAGCGCTACGAGGTCGATCGCCTTTGAGTGGTATTGTGCGATCGCCCGCAGTTGAGGCGCAATCCAGCGAGTCGCGCCAACAGTAGTGTAGTAGAGAGTGCGCGCGCCCGTGCGATCGCGCGCCAGCCGCAAAACCTGCGATTGACGATCCCAAACCGCAAACGCAAACATACCCGCCAGCAGCGGCAAGCATTCAGGGCCCCAGCGTTCCCACAGTTGAGCCACTAATTGGCGATCGCACCCCTGCCAACTACTCGCAGAAATGCCCAATTTTTCCAGCAATTGCGATCGATTGCTGAGCCAAATATCGCCTACAATCACAAATTTTTCAGAGGGACTGAGAAACCATCTCGCCACGCTGCATTATCTGCGATCGCATCTATTTTCCCCCAAGCTATCCGCCAACTTGAGGCAAATTCAACCAGAGGACTTGGAGGAACTGAAATTTTTTGTTTTTGGCTACTCTTGTAATTCAGTAATGATTTTATATTGTTCATTCTGGCAAGCTTAATATTATTTAGAATAATATTAACTTTAACAGAAACGTACACCCTGCGATCGCTTTATTTCTTAGTCCGCGGAGGCGGACATCGTTTGTGTAGACGCGGTTTCAACCGCCGAGTAACCGTAAGAAGGTGCGCCGAAGCGCACCCTACGTAGCCGAAACAGATTTATCGCCCGCCAGCTAAAGCCTCTCGCAATTTACGGCCCCGCGATTTATCCCTAAGTTCGGGAGTGGCCATCCGCAACACCAAATCCAGCAACCAAGGCGCAATTCGGTGACACCAAACCGCTAAATGACTTTGATATCCCACCAAGATTTCCGGCGCATCTTTGTGCAATCCCGCGACAAGTGCGAGGGCCACTTTTTCGGGAGTTGTGGGCACTACCCAGCGAAATTGCTCTAAGTCTCGCACCATGTCGGTATCTGTTAGAGATGGTAGCAAAGCTGTGACTCGAACATTGTAGGCGGCTAACTCGCTGCGTAATGCTTGGGTAAAGCCCAAAATGGCAAATTTCGTAGCAGAATAAGTTGCCATTGTCGGAGCAGCAATTTTGCCCATCAAGCTCGAAACATTGACGATTGTTCCGTCTTTTTGAGTTGCCATTCGTCGGGCTATCAAGCGGGTAATCGTGTAAGTTCCCAGCAAATTTAAGGCGATTTCTTCCTCAATTAACGGTAGCGGCGATCGCAAAAAGGATGCTTGGTGCGCGACGCCTGCACAGTTGACTAGCAGGTGAATTGGGCCGTTATCTCGCCAAGCTTGGGCGATCGCAATATTCACCGCCACTGACTGAGTTAAATCTAAAGCTAACGGCACTACTTCTGTACCAAAAACATCGATTTCCTCTGCCAATTCGATCAACTGGTGGCGGTTGCGCGCTACAATCAGCAAGCGTTTGACTCCTTGTCTGGCTAATTCCAGGGCGATCGATCGCCCAATTCCACGTGAAGCCCCTGTAACTAGAGCTGTTTTTCCTTGAAGCTGCATAGATAAAACCCTCTGATTTTGATACTCACCGCGCGCGAAGTTATAAGTTGCGAGTTATGAATTTTGTGGAGTTAACTCAAAACTTTTGAATCGCCAACGGGCGCGTGAGTTGAACTAAACTTTTGGTTTGCCAGAAATTGGTTGTAAATCTGGCTACTCAACCTCATTCAAGCAGACAAACCTGAGATGGGAAAACCAGGTGGAAAATCATACCGACTTTGGCTTAATTTCCCTCTTTCTTTAGTCTGCGAAGGCAGACTTTGTTTGTGTAGTCGCGAATGACCTTCGCCGGGATTTTTGAGCAATACAGAGCATAAATTCCATACCTTAAAATTGGGTCTGAAGCTTCCCCATTTAGGGGAAAATCAAACAAAATGATTCATTGCTCCAATCCTCTTCTATCGACGGCTATAGGTAGCTGTCAACTGTCAACTGTCAACTGTCAACTGATGAAACCTCCTAGATATGAGAATCTCCTATCTACACACACGTTAACAACTCCACCTCAAAGCTGCAACAATTTTTAATAAATCTTCCGCAACACTTCTTTACAATCTTCTCAGACGGTCGATTTCCAAGTACCGTGAAAGCCCAAAGGTATGACACCAGGCAATTCTAGCTGACAAACAGGCGGGCGCGAAAGTCCGTCGCACTCATATATCCACACTTCGCTGCTATCAGAATTGCCGTCGTAAATAACTGTCAAAATCCAACCTTTCTCCGATGAAATATCTGGAACGTAGATGGGTTCTGCGGGATAGCGATTTTCGCCGCAGTCGGCAATTGTGAGATTGCGGGTTTGCGTGTCCAAACGGGCGATCGCGCCATAACGTTCCGCTACAATATCAACATCAGCCCGATACATTGCCAGATAAATATACCGCGAGTCTTGTCCTACTTCTGAAGCAGGTACAACCGGAAACTCGCAAGGTTTATCCAACAATTCTTCTATTCCTGTCACTTTCCCTGTCAAAGGATTGAGATGCACTCGGCAAAGAATACCCTCTGCATCGGTGTGAGTTTCACCAGTCGCTACTTCTTTCAGTCGTTGATTAGTTGTAAAATCAGCAAAGCGCACAAAATCAACCGCCACCGAACCATCTTCCTTGACAAAACCGTTAGCAAAATGCCACTGAAACCAAGCATCGGTTTCGCCGCGACTAACTAAAGACAGAGTTTCTGAGTCAAAAACTAATATCTGCGTTCCTAATTCCGGTTTCCACTTAAAGGACTCGCTATAACTGCTAATTCCCGCTAACAATGGCAACAAATTGACTTGCACCGGCGGAATAAAAAATATCAAATACTTTCCCGCAAACACAAAATCGTGGATCGGGGAAATTCCATCTAAAGAAACAGTTGATTTTTGTACGACTTTGCCAGTAAAATCGCTTTTATACACATTCAATTTTGGACTCAGACCCGGTGTAATTCCAAAATTAAAAATATTCCCAGTAATCGGATCGCACTTGCAGTGAGCGGAATAACTAAATTCCTTATCTAAATTGCCTAAATCGTCCGTTCCCAGAGTTTCTAGGGTTTGTAAATCAAGGCTATGAGGCGGCCCACCTTCCCATAGTGCCAAAAGGCGATCGGGCAAAGCTAAAACAGAAGTATTCGCAGCATTTTTAACTGTTTTCGTCCACCGCAACCACACAGAGCCCGGCGCTGTCATGCCGTAATTACTGTAGAGAAATCGATCGGCTTTTTCTTCAGCTAGATATCCCGCTGTTTGCACGTAGCGATAAACAGCAGCAGCACCGACATCAGTAAAATGTACTGCCAAAATTGCACCGTCGCCATCAAACCAGTGTCCCGCAGCAACACCGCCGCGTTCCAAACGTGCGGGCCCGTTGCGGTAGAGAGTGCCGCGCAATCCGTCGGGAATTTTACCACTTTTAACCGATAGCTGAGTCAGCGGAAACTCCGCAGCAGGACGGGCTAAAGATTTGGCCCAGGATTTTTTAGCTGAGATTTTACTGTCTGTTTTCATTCGCAACTGGCAATTTTTAGCTGAGCTGGCAGAAATTTTGCTATACAATTATAGCACAAATTACCTAACAGTTATGACTTTCGCCCGCCGCTACCTGCTCAGAACTTTTGGGCTGACTGCTATTGGTACTCAGCTTTTACCCATCGCCCAAAACAACCTATTGTCGAAAAGTGCGATCGAGCCGCGCCGCCTCAAAGTCGGCGATACAGTAGCCTTAATCAATCCTGCCGCTTTCAACTACGAAAAAGAAGTGCAGCAATTTTTCAAAGTGCTGGATAACCTAGGCTTAAAAGTTAAGCTAGGAGAGCATTTTTACGACCGCTACGGCTACTTAGCAGGCAAAGATGCCGATCGCGCCGCCGATGTCAACGCAGCCTTTGCCGACGACTCAGTGCAAGCTATTTTTACCGGGATGGGCGGCTGGGGCTGCGGTCGCATCTTGCCACTCCTGGATTACAATATAATCCGCAACAATCCCAAAATTATTATGGGATTCAGCGATATTACTGCCCTATTATTGGCAATTCATGCTAAAACTAATATAGTTACTTTCCACGGCCCTTTAGGTGTCTCCAGTTGGAGTCCCTTTACAGTAGATTACGTCAAAAAAGTTTTGTTTGACGGAGGTTCTGTGACCATGCAAAACTCCAAAACTATGCCTGTAGAGACCATCCGGCGCGGCACAGCTAGGGGAAAACTCATCGGCGGCAATTTATCGGTAATCTCAACACTAATCGGTTCAGCTTATTTGCCGGATTGGGAAAACAGTATTTTGTTTGTCGAGGAAGTTAGCGAAGAGGTTTATCGTATCGATCGAATGTTGACGCAGCTCCAATTAGCAGGCATTCTTGATAAAATATCCGGTTTTGTTTTCGGACAGTGCACCAAGTGCGAGGCCGAAAAACCGCAAGAGTCCCTCACCTTGTCTCAAGTCTTGACGGATCGCATTCGCCCCTTGAATATTCCCGCCTGGTACGGTTCGATGGTGGGACACATTCGGGATAAGTTCACTTTGCCGATCGGCAAAGAAGTCGAAATCGACGCAACTGCTGGTACAATCAAATTATTATCATCCGCCGTCAGCTAAATCTTGAACTATTCTCAATATTCCTAAGGTACGTAGTTGCGCTTCAGCGCTCTTAGCTTATATTATAAAGAGCGCCCAAGCGCAACTACGTACCTAATTACGTTTAACATTAAGTCGTCACCAATGGGCAGATCGCGAGTAACCATTCAAATACACAATCATAAATACCGTGAATAAAATCCCACAATTCATTAAATTATTAACAGCAATCATCCTGACAATAGTTTGCGTATTTCCGCTCAATCTCGGCGCATCAGCAGCCAATAAAATCGCCAACCAAGATACAATCTATCAGCAGCGAACAATCCACAATCCCGACGGCACCGGCAAATTTTACATGGGTCGAGAAATTGCCCAAGTCATGGGATATCAAGGCGCTAGTTGGCTGGAAAGACCATCTCGTGGCATGGAAGAAAAATCAGCTCGATTAGTCAACAATCTAGATTTAAAACCAACCGACATTGTAGCAGATATTGGAGCCGGAACCGGATATTTTAGCTTTCGTATCGCCCCCCTAGTTCCCGAAGGAAAAGTTTTCGCCGTTGACGTACAGCCGGAAATGCTCAACTTTATTGAATTAAATAAACAAGAAAAAAATATCTCTAACGTTGAGCCAGTTTTGGGAAGTATCGACAATCCCAATTTGCCGGAAAACAGCGTCGATTTAGTTGTGATGGTGGATGCCTATCATGAGTTTGCCTATCCCAGAGAAATGATGCAAGGAATTGTCAAAGCACTGAAACCAGGAGGCCGCACAGTATCGATCGAGTATCGGGGCGAAAATCCGCTGCTTCCCATTAAAGGTTTGCACAAAATGACCCAGAAACAGGTGAAAAAAGAAATGGCCGCCGTCGGTTTAGTATGGAAAGAGACAAAAGATATGTTACCCCAGCAGCATTTAATGGTGTTTGAAAAACAATCTCAAATTTAGTAGCAAAGAAAACAAATTTGTTACCATTTTTTCTGATTTTTGTCAAGGGACATAAGCCGTATTCATGCGAAGGAGCGATCGCCCAAAAATACTAAGCATTAAGTAAGCCTTAAGATAGGCATTGTGTTCAAAATGTCAATCTACAATTAAAAATTGACAACCCAGAGGCGCTTCCCTAATTATTCCAGCGAAGAAGTGTCGCTACTAAAAGGTACTAGCTTGAACATTCCAAGTTCCATCCTCACCATGCTCGTCGGCATCGGAGTGACTCTGATCAGTCTCTGGTACGGCCAGAATCATGGATTAATGCCGATCGCCGCCTCGGCTCAAGCATCGCAGATAGACGGACTATTCAACACAATGATGACACTTTCCATAGGATTATTTATCCTAGTCCACGGAGTGATAGTCGTTGCTGTAATTAAATATCGCCGTCGTGAAGGAGACAATACAGACGGGCCAGCTTGGCATGATAACTTTCCCTTAGAAATTCTATGGACAGCCCTACCAGCGGTGATTATTTTAGGTATCGGAGTCTACAGTTTTGAGATTTACAACTCAATGGGTGGCCTCGATCCGATGGGTAATCACGATCACGGTACAATGCAATCGCACTCTAAAATGCGCGGAAGTGCGATCGCAGGCACGCTGTCAGATACACCACAAAAAGCCCCTCAAATTCAGCCAGAAAAACAAATTGCCCTAGGCGTAGGTGCTGCCCCAGAAAACGAAGAAAAACCAGCAGACTTAGTAGTAAATGTCATGGGTTTGCAGTACGCCTGGATTTTTAGCTATCCAGAAAGTGGCGTTAGTTCCGGTGAACTGCATATGCCACTCAACGGCGACGTACAGCTAAATCTTGCAGCTCAAGACGTGCTGCACGCATTTTGGATGCCCGAATTTCGGCTCAAACAAGATGCAATTCCTGGGCGAGGAAGCGAACTAAGATTTATACCAAACAAAGTCGGCGAATACCGAATTGTTTGTGCTGAATTGTGCGGCGCATATCACGGAGCAATGAAAGCTGTAGCATTCGTTCACACACCCGAAGACTTCGACCTTTGGGTGAAAGAACAGCAAGTTGCTAGCGCTCAAAACTTAGAGCAAGCAGTTGCCATCAATCCCGAAAAAATGTCAGACGGGGAATTCTTAGCTCCCTACGTCAGGGAAATAAAAATTAATCCCGAAAGTCTAGAACAACTTCATCCAACTCATCACAAAAAATAGTCATTAGTTCCTGGCAATGGATATTTAATCCAGAGCAAATAACTAATGACTAATAACTAATGACTAATAACTATGACACAAGCACAGTTCCAAGAAACTGCCAACATAGATGCTCGCGGAACAGCACCCGCCGATAGACATTGGCGAGATTATTTCACATTTAATACCGACCACAAAGTCATCGGTATTCAATACCTAGTTACAACTTTTGGATTCTATCTAATCGGCGGCGTGATGGCTACCTTAGTGCGAACCGAACTCGCCACACCCGACTCCGATTTTGTCGCCCCGGAACTCTATAACAGTTTATTTACTGTTCACGCCACGGTGATGATTTTCCTATGGATTGTCCCCGCAGGCGCCGGATTTGCTAACTTTTTGATTCCCCTGATGATTGGGGCAAAAGATATGGCATTTCCCCGGCTCAATGCCCTGGCTTTTTGGATGATTCCCGTAGCCGGCGTATTGCTGTTGAGCAGTTTTTTGGTGGGAGCTCCCCAGGCTGGTTGGACTTCCTATCCGCCTTTGAGCTTAGTTACTGCTCAAATGGGGGAAGAAATTTGGATTCTCAGCGTTTTGTTCCTGGGAACTTCTTCGATTTTGGGGGCGGTAAATTTTGCCGTTACCATCTTCACGATGCGGGTTCCGAGCATGAGTCTCAATGAAATGCCTTTGTTTTGCTGGGCAATGATTGCGACTTCAGCGCTGACTTTAGTTGCTACTCCAGTGCTAGCAGCAGCCTTGATTTTGCTATCCTTTGACTTGTTAGCGGGAACGGCATTTTTTAACCCGACTGGTAACGGCGATCCGGTCGTCTACCAGCATTTATTCTGGTTCTATTCGCACCCGGCAGTTTACATTATGATCATGCCCTTTTTTGGGGTGATTTCAGAAGTGTTGCCAGTGCACTCGCGCAAGCCAATTTTTGGTTATTTGGCGATCGCCTATTCCAGTCTCGCCATCAGCTTTTTGGGCTTAATCGTGTGGGCGCACCATATGTTTACCAGCGGTACTCCCGGCTGGCTGCGGATGTTTTTCATGATCACCACCATGATCATCGCCGTACCCACTGGGATCAAAATATTTAGCTGGTTGGCAACTATTTGGGGCGGCAAACTCCGCCTAGTGAGTGCGATGTTATTTGGGATGGGTTTTATCTCAACATTCCTCCTCGGCGGCATCACCGGGATCATGGTAGCTTCGGTACCTTTCGACATTCACGTTCACGATACTTATTTTATCGTCGCTCACTTACACTACGTGCTGTTTGGCGGCTCAGTGTTTGGAATTTACGCGGCTTTTTACCACTGGTTCCCCAAAATGACGGGGCGGATGCTTAACGAATTTTGGGGTAGAGTTCACTTTGTTTTAACCTATGTGGGCTTTACTGTAACTTTCTTGCCGATGCACGCTTTGGGGATGCAAGGAATGCCCCGGCGGGTGGCAATGTACGACCCAAAATTTACGACAATTAATGTCATTTGTACTGTGGGCGCTTATATGCTGGCAGTCTCGACAATCCCGTTTATTGTTAACGTGATTTGGAGTTGGAGGTACGGCCCGAAAGCAGGTGACAATCCTTGGCAAGCTTTAAGTTTGGAATGGATGACGACTTCGCCACCGCCGATCGAAAATTTTGAAGGAATACCGGTATTGGCAACCGGGCCTTACGATTACGGCATGGAAAAAATTCAGAACACTGGCGAACGTCTCAGGCTGAAGTTGAGGGAAAATGCGACACGCAACGCCCAGAAACGGGGTATTCCGATTGCGGAGGCTCAAGTTTCCACTTTCTTTGGCGGGACTGCTACTTTGGTCGAGCCTGAATCAGAGATAAACGTTGATTCTCCTGGTGATGAAAGTCAAGATAGCAATTAGTCATTAGTGATTAGCGCGAGCGTCCCCGCTCGCGAACGTCATCAGTCATCAGTCAACAAACACGTCAAACCTAGTACCGCTCTGCTGTCTGACGATTAAGCTCTCGATCCCCCCTAGCCCCCCTTAGGTCGGGGGGGACAAGAAGCAATCAAAGCTCCCCTTGAGAAGGCAGGAATTGGACATACTCAAAACCCCCCTTGAGAATGCAGGAATTGGACATACTCAAAGCCCCCCTTGAGAATGCAGGAACCGGACACACTCAAAGTCCCCCTTCTTAAGGGGGATTTAGGGGGATCGAGCCTCCGCTATAAACGAGAGATACAAAGATTTTCAGACAATTGTTGGCACGAATGTTCTCTTCCTTCTTCCTTCTTCTTCCTTCTTCCTTCTTCCTTCTTCCTTCTTCCTTCTTCCTTCTTCCTTCTTCTTCCTTCTTCCTTCTTCCTTCTTCCTTCTTCCTTCTTCCTTCTTCCTTCTTCCTTCTTCCTTCTTCCTTCAACATCCATTACCAACTAGCAATTTATTATGCAACAAATTCCAGCGATCGATCCAGAAAAAACGGCTCTAAATTACCACCACAGCGCCGAAATAGAAGCGCACGGCGAAGAGCATCCCGACCACAGAATGCTAGGCGTACTTGTGTTCTTGGGATCTGAAGGCATGATATTTATGGGTATGTTTGCCGCGTATTTGATTTATCGGGCGATGGCCCCGATGTGGCCGCCTGAAGGTACACCCGATCGCGAGTTATTGCTGCCGGGAATTAACACGGTGATTCTGATTGCTAGTAGTTTTGTGATTCACAATGCGGATGCTGCGATCAAAAAGAATGATGCGACGGGTATGCGAAATTGGTTGCTCGTGACTATCGCTATGGGCGTCGTTTTCTTGTGCGGTCAAGTTTACGAATATACTCATTTAGAGTTTGGGTTGACGACTAATTTGTATGCCAGTTGCTTTTACGTTTTGACTGCTTTTCACGGTTTGCACGTGACGTTTGGAGTGGTGCTGATGGCTGGGGTCGTTTGGCGATCGCGCGTGTACAAGATCACTATTCCAGCGAACACCACTTCGGCATCGAAGCGACTGAGATTTATTGGCACTTTGTCGATGTGATCTGGATTGTTTTGTTTGTGCTGCTGTACATAATTTGAGCGTAGGCTTTTGTACTTAGCGGGCAGGCAAGATGCCTGTCCCACCTGATAAAATTAAGATGACCCCCGGTTGGGGGTTTTTTATTGTTTGGGAAGTGCGATCGACCTTTACTGACTTTCTCAAAGCCGATCGCCCTAAATGACGCTAAATTAAAAGAAGCAATTCTCCCATCCACCAGCATTGAGGAAATTATGCAGTGCGAATTGTGCGATCGACTCGACCAATGGCAGCATTAACCGCCCACCACCTCATCCCCAAACAAAACACCAAGCGGAAAAACGAAGATCCCAGCCAGACGATCGACATTTGTTCAGCTTGTCACCGCCAGATACACTCTCTATTCGACAACAAACACCTCGCCCAAGAGCTCAACACCCTAGAAAAGCTCAAAAATGACCCTCAACTCCAGAAATTTGTCTCTTGGGTGAAGAAGCAAAAAACCGACAAACGCATTCAAGTACACAGCAAAAAAGCTTAAACATCGGCGGGCGGGTTCGGGGGTACCGCCCCTACAGAATGGCGGTGAAACTTACGATAAAGCATCGCCTCTATCGGCTTTCCACCCCGCAAATGTCGATCGGTAATTGCCGCAACTTCTTCAGCAGAAACACCGCTATACCAAACCTCTTCTGGTAGCACCAACACCATCGGCCCGTTACCGCACTGTCCCAAACAACTACTAGCGACAACTTC
>NZ_JAEQCB010000016.1:0-58885 GCF_020738785.1 Microcoleus sp. PH2017_05_CCC_O_A
AAATTTTGGGACGGGCTAGAAGCCCATCCCACAAGAAAAAAGATTTTTGTGGGATGGGCTTCTAGCCCGTCCTAACTATTTTTGCAAGAGGTCTATTATTGTGGGATGGGCGTCCCGCCCGTCCCGAAAAGACGGGCGGGACGCCCATCCCACAAATATGTATAAGTTATTAACTTTTCGTTCCTAAACTCCAAACTCGCACTCCAAACACTCAACTTTTTTGTCCGATCGCGTGCGATCGATTACCATCATAAAAAAAGGTTTGTAGTAAGGTTTGTAGTGCGGACTTCAGTCCGCAAAATACCGCGGACTTCAGTCCGCACTACGAACGGCTGGTTAATCGATCGCACACGATATCAAGTTTGCACTTTAAATTCTTCGGGCGCTATTCCCCAATTTACCCAGCTAATTGCTTCTTTAGCCGTTAGCAATTTTGGCGGCACTCGCAAAGCGTGAATGTGTCCCGTACTCGGACAAGTCATCTTCAACAAAAATATTGGCTCTATGTCAACATCATTCTCAATTTTCAACAAAGTATATTCTTGCCAAGTATCCAATTCTATTGCTTGCAATTCTTGACAAATTTTCGGATAGCCGATCGCCCCAATCAACACTCGCCGCACTTCCGCATTCTTTTCTCTTAGCAGCCATGAAGCCTCCCAAGACTCCGGCGCAACTTGACCGATGCTTTCGGGTAACAGCACGCCACGATAAGAGTATACTCTGAAGTTGTCAGCAAATTCGATGGCGGGCTGACATAAAGCGTGGAGCAAATATTCGCTGTCAAAATTAATTCTTCGCGGGCGATCGCACACAAAGCACTTTTTCTCAAACGGGTAAATCCAGCCGCAGTTTTCGACTAAGGCTTTAAAGGCTGAGTACAAAGAGCGATCGCACTCCAATCCTAACACCTCAATACAAAAATCTACCCAACTTCCGTGACAGGCCGAAAGTTCGGATAAGATCCAGTTATTATTATAGGTTATATTGACAAAAAATTGGTGAAATCTGCTGCCCAACTTCTTTGCTAATTTGGCATAAACTTCGTCTTTAACGTGAATTTGGAATTGACTTATCAGTTGAGCATATAGCGGGTTATAGAGTTGGCTGTAAATCTGATTTTCCAGTTTCCGGTCGAGTTGACTTCTTAATGTATCGTACAATTCATTATGAATTTTGTCTCGAATTTCGCTACCAGTTTCCAGACCCGAATCGCGTATCCTTAGCCGTTCAAGAGCTTCCAAAGCTATGTAAGGGCTGTCACAGAAAATAATTTCCGGTTCGCCCAAGCCGATGATGTTGTAGGCGGTGTTGATGGCGGCTGTCGCGATCGGGCGATCGAGTGGTGCGATCGACAGTCCAATTTGCCGCCACTTTTCGCGATAAATGGGAGTTAGCGCTGTTTGTTCGGGAGTTAGTGCGATCGTTGGTACTTTCATCTTGTTTTATTTTCGATTGAATAATTAATTTAGTGCGATCGTTAGGACTTGATTCCTCAAAAATAGAGAAGGACTGAAGTCCTCACTACAAACCTATTTTAGGATAGTAATTATAGCGGTTCTCAAAAAAGTGAGGTATGCCTGCGATGCCTATGCCCTATGCCCTAAACATCATCATCAATAATTAAATTATTTCCTTTTAATTTAAGAAACCGCCAGACAACCCCCGAAGTTACACAGCCAAATACGGCAGGGATTGAGTTTTTTTGGCGTTCGTTAAATAGCTGAGCCGCCACCATTTGTGCAGCACACTGCGGCAGACAAGATTCTATTTCTCCGCCTTTTGTTTCTCTAAGTGCAAAAAATGGAACTTTAATTTCAAAATTCAACGGTGTCCCAGAAAGTAGAAAGTCGCATTCTCCATGCAATCCCTGAGAAACATCTACATCAAATGCCCAACCGGAAAAAACAGAAAATTGTCTGTGATTTTTTTCTCTAAATTCTAACAAAATAGGAGAAATAATCCGTTCGGAACGTTCTTTTGCTGTTGTTACAGCAGTGTTAGAACTAATTTCGAGAGCTCTCCAAAGCCATTGGGATGGTTCTAAAGGAATAATTTTGGCACTCAAAATTGGACTGAGTGACATCTCCAATCCAAACCGCTCTTTTAATTGTTGGAAAGTGAAGGTTCTGTAGGACATATTTATCAGATAACTCGTTCAACAGTTGACAGTTGACAGTTGACAGTTTGAGAGCGACCTCTAACTAGAAGGAAGAGGATTGGAGTAATGAATATTATGATTTTAATTTCTCTCTCAAAGGGAGAGGTTTTCAACCAATTCTTTATGGTGAAAATAAACATCACTTTGAGATAGAAATCGAGTTGAAAAATGATAAACTAGCTTAAATAGTAAGGGAGCATCTCATTTTTATAAAGAGCATTTTTTTATGTGAGTGATGTCCCCCATCCCACGGGTTAGACAAAGCCCGGGCGATCGGGGACAGCACTATAAAGACAAAACTGAGAGGCTCTCAATAGCAATCCTTAAGGAATTTGTGAACGTCTCTCTTTTTTCTATCTCGCGACGATAAGTAAATCCTGATTTTTTCTTCCTTCTTTTTATCCTGAGCGACTTGTCAGCCAGCGTAGCCGAAGCGAGCCTTCTTCTCTCTGGCATCTTTCCAGGAAGTATCGAGCGCGCAAAGCATTTGTAGTGCTTTTCTCAGCTCGCAAGTCATTGACAGTTGACAGTTGACAGTTGACCGACTGAATGCCTAATGACTAATGCCCTAATGCCCAATCCCTCCGCTTCGCTTCGCCCAATCCCTCCGCTTCGCTTCGCCCAATGCCCAATGATTAATGACAAAAAAGAGATGCTCCCTCTTCTCTCTTCCTTCTAAACATTTAACCACTGAAGGAGTATCTTGGGCGCTGGCAACAAAATAATTAACAAAAGCCCGATCGCCAGCAACCCCAAAAAATCTCGCCTATCGTCCAATTCGCTGACATCATTCAACGCAGGTTCGTCGTTGAGAGGCGTCAAAAACAAAATAATTGCCCACAACAGCAAACCCTGTTCCAAAAAAGAAAGCAGCAGCATACAAATTCTGGCAAATTGCCCGATCGCCATACTCGCCCGCTGGCCAAACATCGCGTGTACAATATGCCCGCCGTCGAGTTGTCCCACAGGCATTAAATTAAATGCAGTCACGATCAAACCCAAATAGCCCGCCACCGCTACCGGATGCAAATTAATCGCAGTTTCCGCATTGAAAGCGCCGCCCAAGGTTAACTTGCTCAACAAAGTCATCAGCAGCGAAAATTTCGGACTAAAAGAGTCAAAATTTAACATTCCCGACTTGTCAGACAGCGGTACAATTGTCGAATGATCCAAACCCCAAATCAACAACGGCACTGTCGCGACTAAACCCGCCAGCGGGCCGGCAATACTGACATCAAATAAAGCTCGGCGGTTGGGAATTGGACTCCGCATTTGAATGAATGCACCAAAAGTTCCCAAGAAAAAAGGAACCGGAATAAAATAAGGCAAAGTCGTGCGAATTTTGTAGAATCTGGCAGCTAAATAGTGACCGGATTCGTGAATTCCCAAAATTGTAATGAGAGCCAAGGAATAAGGCAAACCCTGAAGCAACACATACGGGTTGGACTGCAAAATTTTTTCAGTGACTCCGGCAATTTGCGAGCCGACAATTGTAGTCGTAAACACCGTAATCAGCACCAAAGCTAATGCAAAAAATGGCCTGGTTACAGATTCAGTTTTGACCGAAGTTTCCCCGGATTGGTGGCTGGGATTGGGAACTATGGCAAAAAAAGGTTGACCGCTCAAGCTATTTTGAAAGATGACTAAAAAGCGATCGCCAAAATGCTTCTGGACATTCTCCCGAATCGCCTGATAAGCCGCCTCCGGGTTCGTACGCAACTGTCCCCGACAAATGACAGCCTGCGCGCGAAATTCTAAATCTTGCAAAAAGTAAATTGACCAAGGAAAACAATCGCGCAAGCTCGCTTCTTCCTCGGAATCGATCGGGCGCAGGGGCGGTTTGGGCTCTGTCGGTTCACTTCCAGAGCCTGCTATCTGCTCAGCCGTGGAGGCGGTAATTTGCTTGCGCCCCAACTGTACCAAAAACCAGTACAAAAAAGGGCAAACCAGAAAAGGTATAATTACCAACTCGGGCGGTACTTTTTTGCTCGCGCCGTTAACTAAAAGCCAACCGCTCCAAATCAGCGCCGGCGCCATCATTACCAGCCACAGCAGCCATACCGGAGTTCGCGTGATGCGGCTGGTGCTGCTCTGCAACAAGTAGTAAGAGATCAACCCCAATACAAGCAACCATAGTAAAAAAAACATAATATTTATTCCATGCCTCTGAATATATCCTTGAAACAACAGACTTCAGTCTCCAAACAGCCCAGGCTCGTGCTGGAAAATATTTTTGCTTTCCCACCTAACCGGGATACGCTGGGTGCGACAGCTTATTTCATTGTAGAAAACGAATCGAACATCCTGGTAGATTGTCCCGCTTGGGATGAGATTAACCTAGCCTTTTTGCGGGAAAACGGCGGCGTGCGGCTGCTGTTTCTCACCCACCGCGGCGCGATCGCCAAGGCGCGGGAGATTCAGGAAGCCACGGGCTGCGATATCCTGATTCAAGAGCAGGAAGCTTATTTGCTCCCAGGATTGCAACTGACGGTTTTTGAGCGAGAATTTGCTGTGAGCGATCGCATAAAAGCATTGTGGACTCCCGGCCACTCTCCTGGTTCATCTTGCCTTTATGATACTGGCAGCGGTGGAGTGTTGTTTACCGGCAGACACTTGCTCCCCAATCGAGAAGGCGCTCCGGTACCGCAGAGAACGCCAAAAACTTTTCACTGGCCGAGGCAAATTAACAGCGTGCAGTCAATTATCGATCGATTTTCGCCTTCGACTCTTCAATATATCTGCCCCGCTGCGAATACTGGTTTTTTGCGGGGAAAAGGATCGATCGATCGAGCTTTTGAGCAATTAACTAATCTGGATTTAACAGTTTGTTTGCAGAATCAAGAACACCGGGCGGTTGAAACCGCGTCTATACAAGCAAAACCCGCCTCCGCGGGTTGAAGGAGACGGCGGTTTCAACCGCCGTCTTATCAATCGCGTATTGGGTTGAAATTACCTTATTTTCTTCAGTCCACGGAGGTGGACATTGTTTCTGTAGACGCGGTTTCAACCGCCGTTTTATGTTATTCCGCCGATTATTACCGCCGATTATTAGGGCCGATTATTACCGCCGATTCTTATGGAAAAAACCGAAAAACAAAAAATGCTCGCCGGCGAATTGTATCTAGCTGCGGATGAACAATTAATTGCCGATCGCCAGCGAGCCCGCCGCCTCGCCAGAATCTACAATTCTACCCGCGAAGACGAACCTGAGAAACGGTTAGAAATCCTTGGCGAATTGTTCGGTGCAATCGGCCCCAAAATTGAAATCGAGCCGCCTTTTTACTGCGACTTCGGCAGCAATATTTATGCGGGAAACGGATTGTACATGAATTTTGGCTGCGTGATTCTCGACTGCAATCGAGTTAACATCGGCGAAAATTTGCTGTGCGGCCCCAACGTGCAAATTTACACTGCTTTTCATCCCACCGATCCGGAAATCCGACTTTCTGGCCGAGATCTCGCCTCTGAAATTAATATTGGTAATAATGTTTGGATTGGCGGCGGAAGTATTATTTGCCCGGGAGTCACTATTGGCGACAATAGCACGATCGGCGCAGGCAGTGTTGTTGTCAAAGATATTCCCGCCAACGTCGTGGCGGCGGGGAATCCTTGCCGAATCATCCGGCAGTTGCCTTGATGTGGTAGGATCGACTAACTGGCGCGATCGGCTTTTTGGAGCTTTAAACAAAAATTTTAGAGACTAGAACCGCCAGTTTGAGATTTTTCAGGTAAAATCCCCCGAAAAAATCTCCGGCAAAAATCTCAAATCGCTTAATTTCTCCCTCCCGGTTTCTCCACTACCAACCTTTTCTTATGACGACTGCAACAGTTTATCCCAGCGCACCCGAACTCGGCACCGACGACTACATAGTAGTGGGTTTAGCCACCTGCTTCATCAAAGAAGAAGGCGAAGTTCATCAAGTAAAAGTAATCGAACCTATCCCCTCAGCAGCTTTGCAAGCAATTGTCAAGGGAATTCCCACATCTTATGAAATGGCTTGGGGGACGACTTTAGGCTCGATACTCGACGGCGAATCACCCAAAAGGCTGCCGGAATTCCCCGCCGAAGCTCAGTTTAGCGAAGAATTTGGCTTTCGGGCGATCGCCGCAGCCCGCACTTACAAAATCCGCCCCGAGGCTCAAGTTCACATTCCCTTAGGAACAGTTCGCAACGACTTTACCTATTCCTTAGAACGCAAAAGAGTGCTGAACACCGAGCGCGTCATTCGCACTGAAGACAATGTGAAACAGCACGAACACACTCACAAGGTTCTATAAATAAATCGCCAAACAGCAGCTATTTAGCACCGCAAAAAGTTTTGAGATTTGAATTAAAGATTTAACAACAAATTTTTCGTTCAACAATAACTCAAAACTTTTAATATTTTATGATTGCGGCAACGCCATACATATCAATGTAGGGTGCAGTCCGCACCTTATCTAATTGCACAAAAGCAATATATTTCAACATTACCAAACCAGTCAATCCACCTAATTAAACATAAAATATGAGTGGCTAACAAAGCTGGCTGTGTATTCCCTCTCTCTTCTTCCTTCTTGTTCCCTCTTCCTTTTTTTGACGCTCGCGAATCCGAATGGCATCTGCCTTCTTGCCTCTCTCTTCTTCCTTCTGACTGATGAAAACTGTCAACTGTCCCAGATTTACTCTTTTTTTCAACATCGGGTGCTTGTGGGCTATCTTGCCCAATTGACATAAATTATTAATAGCAGTTAACAAAACTATGAAAAATTTGAATAATTAAATTGTTGAATAAATATTGTAGTTTCTCAAAAATATGGTAGAATCTGATTCCAGTCAGACAAGGTGAGCGGGCCGGCGGGAAAAAATTCAAAAATCCCCGCAATTATTGCTAGTAGTTTCAGACTGCTGACAGGCGGGCAAGTTCATCGCTGGTGAGCTGAGAATTTCAATCTCACAAATTGGTCAAACCATGGGAAGCTTTGCGAAAGTGAAGTGGTGGAAATTAACTCAACTATTGCCAGCGAGATTTAAGGGCGAATACGATCTGCGCTACAAAATCGCGTTGTTAATTTTGGGCGTAACAATTATGGCAGCTAGCATCGCTGGTTGTATCAGCTATCAAAGGGTTCGCCGCTTGATTGTCAACAATTTAGAGCGAAATGTTTTGTTAGAAGTTAAGGAGCGCGGTAATAAGATCGATCGCTGGATCGGCACGAGAAAGACTGAGCTCGAAACCCTTGCTAACACTCCTCCGGTGCGATCGATGAATTGGTCTGTGGCAGGGCCTTATTTAAAATCCGAAGTAAATCGACTGCAAGACTTCAAGCATTTCGCATTAATCGAACCAGATGGTTCTTATTATACCACAAAAGTTGGCAGAGCTTTGATTAACGTTAGCGATCGCCAACACTTCAAAAAGGCAATGGCTGGGCAAGTATATGTTTCAGATCCTACCATTTCTCGCACGCTCAAAAAACAAAGTATTGTTCCCATTTCGGCTCCGGTGTGGTCAAATTCTCAGGAGAATCAACCAAAAAAGGCGATCGGAGTAATGAACGGTGTCATTACTATCGACAGAATTGGGGAAGTAGCGGGAAAGCTGGAATATGAGGCAGGAAGTTACGCTTTTGTACTCAATTCTCAAGGAGTGCCGATTGTCCATCCCGACACTCGGTTAATGGGAAATATTGACAAAGCTGCTCCCAGTCTTTTAGAGTCCGCAGATCCTAATTTGGCGAATGTAGTCCGGGAGATGGTTTATCAAAAAACGGGCATTGTACTGACTCAAATCAACGACGCCAGAGTTTATGTTGCCTATCTTCCTTTAGAACAAGCTGAATGGTCGATCGCCCTAGTAATTCCCAGCGACAATCTCGAAAAAGAACTGTTCGCCTTAAATAGATTAGCAGCAGCAGCCACCGGACTGTTCGCCGCAGCTATTTTCGCGGTAATTGTGGCACTGAAACTGTTTTCCCAAAAGTGCATCCGCACTCGCGCAGAAGCCCTTCTCCACCGATTGACAGGCCGCATTCGCGCTTCCTTGGAGCTCGATCGCATCCTGCAAACTACAGTAGACGAACTCGGTACTTTGCTAAAGCTCGATCGGGCAATTTTCGGCTGGTACGACCCGCGACAAGATACTGTAGAATTTTGCTGGGAATATTGCCGGGAAGGTTTACCGGGGCGCTTGGGAATCTTCGGCGCCCAAACAGGGCCCTCTGGAGATTTAGCTGCACGGCTGCATCGGTGCGAAACGATACTTCTCAAGAAAACCTCCGCCCCCGATGCCACAGACTCTCAGGAAGCAGTGCATCTCGAACTCACAGACAGCCACTACGCAGCAGTACCCGTACTGACTCAGACTAATCGGCTGGGATATCTGTTCGCTTGTGCGAATCGGCGGTTTGCGACTCCCGACGAAGTGGAAGTTTTGGAGGCAATTGCAGACTCACTGGCGATCGCAATTTCCCAATCCCAACTCCACGGGCAAATTCAAGAAGAACTCAAACTTTTAGAAGAAGTATTAGCACAACTCAGAAGAACCGAAGAGCATTTAGTACAAAGCGAAAAAATGACAATTGTCGGTCAACTCGCCACCGGAATTGCCCAGGAAATTAACAACCCAATTAACTTTATTTACGGCCGTCTGATTCACGTCAACGATTATCTCAATAATTTGCTGAAGATACTTCGCCTCTACCGCGAACAATATCCCACACCTGTGCCGCGAATTGCCCAAGAAATAGAGAGCTTCGACCTAGATTTTATCAGCGAAGACTTGCCACAAATTCTCAACTCTCTGAAAATAGGAACCGATCGCATACGCCAGAGCATCCTGGCTTTGCGGAACATTTCACTTCCAGATGAACCCAACAAAGAACGCGCCAACCTTCACGAAAGCATCGACAATATTCTACTGTTGCTCGCTCACCGACTGGAGAAAAAAATATTAGTAATCAAGGAGTACAGCAACCTACCACCAATTTTGTGTTATCCCGGTCA
Organism: Microcoleus sp. PH2017_05_CCC_O_A; assembly: GCF_020738785.1. Classification (NCBI taxonomy): domain Bacteria; kingdom Bacillati; phylum Cyanobacteriota; class Cyanophyceae; order Oscillatoriales; family Microcoleaceae; genus Microcoleus; species Microcoleus sp. PH2017_05_CCC_O_A. The sequence goes on from NZ_JAEQCB010000016.1 coordinate 9,147, forward strand.
ACTGAGCCAAGTATTCGCTAATATCCTCAGCAAGGCGATTGATGCTGTTAACAGGATTGACAAATTCGATCAAACTATTACAATTAAAACAGATATTGTCGAGCATTCAACAGGCAGATTTATTGCAGTATCGATCGCCCACAACGGTTCCCGAATTCCGCCGGAAATTCAACAGAGAGTATTTGACCCATTTTACCATACTAAATCATTAAAAAATTTTACAGGATTGGGGCTGTCGGTTTGCTATAAAATTATTGTAGAGTTGCATGGCGGGCGCATGACAGTTCAATCTCCAGTTCAATCTCAAATTCAATCTCCAACTGAAGGCGGTGCTGAGTTTATAATAGAATTGCCGATATTTTGAGCGGGTATTCCGCAGCCTAGGAAACCCGCCACAAATCTTGTCGCTCACCACAAAAAGCTTCATATCGGTTAGTAGTGAGGACTTTAGTCCGCATTCATGAAGGACTGAAGTCCTCACTACAAACCTAATTCTAAATTCTTCACCAAACTTGATATGATAGGATTAGGGGAATAATAAAGGAGCAGCCACAGCAAACAACCAACCTCCCATCACCAAAACTTCTACAACAATTAATACGATATTTCTGTTCATTTTTTCATTAAGAGCGATCGGACTATTATTCTTGTTACCATTTTTTACGGATTGGTTATTGAAAAAAGTCTTCTTCACATTTCTAGTCAGAGCAACTTCTGCTTCAGCTTCTGCACTAATTGGCTGACATTCTTCACTTTCACCACAAAGAAGAAAGAAATAAGAAATAAATAAAATTTTAATCCCCAATCCCCAACTTACCTAGAATTCAGAGTGACAGGTTCCTGATAATTAGAAGTGTAACCTGGTAAAACTTTTATACTCGGTTGGGCGACTCGTAACGTTAAAGAAAGACGAACTTTGCCACTTCTATTATAAATCGAACGATGTACAAGTTGATCGGTAAATAAAATAAACTCACCGGGTTTTAAAACTACCGGAATCGCCTTCTCTTCAACTTCATTGGGAACTCGAAAAAAATGATTCCCACTAAAGAAATCGGTAATTTTGACTTGACATTTTTTGAGGTCACTTTTCGAGATATATTCAAACCCGTTTGTCTCCGTTACTTCTGTTAAACCAATATAAATATTAATTGTTTTTCCCTCCCCAGTCAGTAAATTAGGATAAATATCTCGATGCCAAAAAGGAATTAATTGACGCGAGGGATAATTGACCCATAATTCTGACCGCCATAATTGTAAATTGTCTCCTAAATAAGCTGTCAGTATTTTCAATAAATTATCATCTTGACACAGGTGCAACACCGCAGCCGAATCTAAATGTCTTTCCATATAGAATTGGCCTTTGTAACATTGAACCAGCAGTAACATAATTGAACCAAATTGGCACCTCAAAAGGGCTTTTAATGCCTGAGTCAATAAAACTTTAACGGGCGGTTTTGGTAAAACTTCCTTAAAGATACGATCGCAAATAGTCGCGAGTTCATCCTGATTCAACTTGAGATCGTAAGGCCCCCATATCCCATCAGTAGCATCATAATTATTTCTTTGTTTCTGGACGGATTGATTGCAGCCAGTCCATAATAAACTTTTTTCCCATAACTGTTGGCATAAATCATTATTTTGTGCTAATACAGGTAATGTTATTTCTTGTCCTGTTCGACCTAAAAATTTACCTGCGATCAACTCAAATTCTGGAGAATTTGCACATAAGAGACTGCTATAAGCTCCGTTTTCTGGACTAATTCCTAAACCGAGATATTTGCTCAAACGATGACCGATGGTAATATTAGATTGGACAAAACCTGGATGAACTGCGTTAACTGTGACATTGGTTAATTTTTGGGCAAGTTGTCTGGTTAAGAGCAACAGGCAAAGTTTTGACTGGTTATATGATTCGATAAAATTTAAGGGTGTTTTTTTGACAAATAAATCCCAGTTAATTTGAGTTGGTTTTAATGCTAAATCTGAGGAGACGAAAATCACGCGACTTGAGGGAAAATCTGGTATTTTAGATAATAATAAATAAGTCAGAAGAAAATGACCTAAATAATTTGTTCCCCAAATCAACTCAAATCCTTCTTGAGTCATGCCTCTGGCATCGAATATTCCGGCATTATTGACGAGGATATGTAAGGGCAAATTTCGGTCTTGAAATAGCTTGACACAGTGACGCACTGACTCTAAGGAGGCGAGATTTAAGGGTAAATATTCTATATTGGGATTTCCAGTGGTTTCACGGATGTAGGCGATCGCGCTTTTAGCTTTTTCTTGGGAACGACAAGCAATAAAGACATGATGTCCTAATTTAGCTAAACCTAAAGATGTCATTAAACCCACACCGGAATTACCACCTGTAACGAGACAAACTTGCATAAATTAATTGATTTTTGAGGTTGTTGGGAGTTATTATAGCCTTTGTCAGAAAGATGAGGTACGTTGTTGGGCTTCAGCCCTTCTTAGTTTAGTGGTTTTATAAGCTGTCAGTCATACCTCATTTTTTTGAGAAAGGCTATAGCCTTTCTCAGAAATATAAAGTATAGCTGACTATAAATGGAGTTTTTGATTCGGCATTGCTTACTAGATAATAAATATAAGAGGGCTTAAGCCCAACAACATACCTCATTACCTTTACGATCACTTGTTAAATAGTTTGGTCTGTGGTGATTTTACCAGAAATAATGCACAATCAATGGGTTCTCGATTAAGAGCGATCGACAAAAGAGCGAATTTTCCGCCACCAAACAGCCGGTGAATCCTCCGGGCGGTATTTGCGATCGAACATCGACAAAATTAGGGGCCAACCTCCCACCTTCGCACTCATCAACAAGTGTATTAGCAGACAAAACACCAATACCACCCAACCAGAGAGGTGCAAATAATACCAAACCTGTGTCAAATCCCCAGCCGGCAGCCATTCTTCCTTAACCATACTGCCAGATGCGATCGCAAAAGTGAGCGCTAACAACATCAAAGTATTCACAATCCGGTGCAAACTGTACCACCAAATCGGTGTTCCCAACTGCGCCAGTTTGGCAAAAGAATCTTGCTGCACCAACCGTCTTTGACCTGCATGGAAACTATACAATGCAAAAGCTGGCATCACTCCTAAAATTAACAGCTTGCCAAAAGTGCCGTGAATCCCGATAATGTCTGCAATCCGAGGCACGGGGACTTTCCCGAAGCGCCCGTCATAGGTGTTGTACACTATAAATGCGCTCAAAATTGATAAAAGGGCGATCGCAGCGTTAGCCCCGTGCAGTAATCTCAGCAGCAATGGTTGGTAAGGTCGAGATTGTGGCATTCTGAATTTTGTGACTTGATAAATAGTCTGCCATATAATACAGCTAATCCCGGCATTTTTCAACAGTCAATTGTGAAACAAATGTGACGTAAAAATGAATGAATTATGAAATATTGCTATTTTACTAAAGTTTAGTGTAAACTAAAACAGTCGATTAGAATATTGTAATTATAACATCTCATAGTTAACAAAAATGGATGGCAGAATCTTGTTTTTACACTTAACAGAAGTGCCATTAGTTATGGGTCAGTAATCGGTAGCGCTGTCCCCGGCTCGCGAACGTTATTAGTCATTAGTCAGTAATCGGTAGCGCTGTCCCCGGCTCGCGAACGTTATTAGTCATTGTTTTGCAAGAAGCATTTTTTATGGTAGGTAGTGCGAGCTTAAGAGCTCGCACTGTAAATGCAAAACTGAGATGATCCCGTAACATCAGCATTCTCAGAAGGTTCTAATTTCAAATGGCTAATTCCCAATCAACAACTATCAACTGACAACTATCAACTATCAACTATCAACTGTCAACTGACCAAAAATGCTATAACAACAATATTGCATTACAAGGATAAAAATTCCGTGCTAAAACTTTACGGCCAAGGTCGCAGTAGGGCCTCAATTGTCAAGTGGTATCTCGAAGAAATAGCGGTTCCTTACGAATTCGTCTTGCTGGATATGCAAGCAGCGGAACACTTGCAGCCTGAGTTTCTGGAAATTAACCCGATCGGCAAAGTACCAGCTATTGTGGACGGAGATTTTAAACTTTGGGAGTCCGGGGCAATTTTGCTGTATTTAGCTCAAAAATATGGTAAGATGCCGGACACTGTGGAAAAACAAGCCGAAATCGTGCAGTGGGTCATCTTTGCTAACGCCACTCTCGGCCCGGGAATATTTGTCGAAGCCAGCCGCGATCGCGAAACCCCGAAATTGTTACAACCATTAAATAGCATTTTCGAGAAACAGCAGTTTTTAATGGGCGATGAATTCGGTGTCGCTGACGCAGCAGTCGGATCGATGTTGATTTACATTCCGATGATGCTACAAGTCGATCTCAGTCCTTACCCGGCTGTTTTAGATTACATGAAGCGCATCTCAGAAAGACCGGCATTTAAAATTGCGATGGGCCAGGGCTAAACATAGCATATCAAAATTATTCAGCTCTCTGGGCTCTTTCTCTGCGTTCTCTGCGGTTAAATAATTCCAAAATAACCGTAAACGAGATCGGCTCAAAAACTCAACAGCTAAAAGCAGGGGCAATTGGTAAATTGCCCCTGCTTTTTAATGAAATGAAACTTATCTGAACCCGACAGCCGCTTGCCAGACAAAAGCCAGCAGCAAGAAAAACACGGGAATCACTGGCAAAACATTAATCAAAGGATCAAAGATCGCATAAGCTTCGGGGAGTTTAGCCAACAGTAATGCAGCTTCCATGAATCAACCTACCTATCCAACACAATTTTAATAATTGTCGCATATCTTCACCAAAGCCAATCAAGATCGATCGACAGTTGGTGCCAGCCAGTGGGCAAACTCTTCAGTAAATCGATCGGCCAAAATCGCCTCCCGCATCCTCCCAGTAAAGCGAATCAACTCTGTCACGTTGTGCAGCGCCAGCAAAGTATAGCTGAGTGCTTCCTTAGCCCGCGCCAAATGTGCCAAATAAGCCCGGCTGAATTTTTGGCAGGTATAGCAAGGACAAGACTCATCCAGCGGAGCAAAATCCTCCCGAAACCGAGCATTTTTCAAATTCCAGCGTTCCCCACGCACAAAAGCCGTGCCGTGACGGCCCAGCCGAGTCGGAATCACGCAGTCAAACATATCTACGCCACTCGCCACAGCCAAGGCCATTTCGCGATAGGTGCCAATCCCCATCAAATAACGGGGTTTATTTGCCGGTAACAGGGGCGCAGTAACTCTCACAATATCTGCGATCAAATCCCCCGATTCGCCGACGCTAACTCCGCCGATCGCATAACCGGGCAAATCCAAGTCTACCAACTGGTTCGCCGCGCGCGATCGCAAATCTGGGAAAACGCCCCCCTGGACGATACCGAACAAAGCTTGCTCCGGGCGTGAGTGAGCTTGCATACAGCGTTGCAGCCAGCGGTAAGTGCGATCTGTGGCCGCCTCCACCTCGTCCCGTGTAGCGGGGTAAGGCGGACACTCATCGAAGGCCATAATCACGTCAGCGCCCAACTCGTTCTGAATCTCGATCGACTTTTCCGGCGTTAAATTAATGATGCGGCCGTCGCGGGGAGCTCGAAAAGTCACCCCATTCTCAGAAATAGTCCGCATTTGGCTCAAGCTAAACACCTGAAAGCCACCCGAATCCGTCAGAATCGGGCCAGGCCAAGCCATGAATTTGTGCAATCCGCCCGCGCCGGCGACAATCGCTTCCCCGGGCTGCAAGTGCAAATGATAAGTATTTGCCAAAACCATTTGAGAACCTGCGTCCTCAAGATGTGCCGGTGTCAAGGTTTTGACATTAGCCAGCGTCCCCACCGGCATAAATTTAGGCGTTTCCACAATACCGTGGGGAGTCGCAAAAACCCCTGCACGTGCTTGGGTATGGCTGCAATTAGCCTGACATTTAAAAGAAAATTTTGCCTTGTCTTCAGTCATTAGTCACCGTCGATCGTTAACCGCTACTGGGCAGTCCGTGTTATGTAATCTATTGTTGTTGACATCGCGACAAAAAAAACCATGACCCCGCCCAAAAACGGAGACAAGTTTCCGACAATCGTCGTGGAGAGCAAAAAATTTTAGACCTTAACTCTACCTCCCAGATTCAAAGCTGCGAGGAAATCTAAAATCTAAAATCTAAAATCTAAAATCGACTGACTGACGATTAAAACGGAGAATCATCCTCATCCAATTGCAGATCCCAATTTCCTGAGAGTACCTGATCGACTACCGCATCTAAAGCCGCAGCATTTAAATTCCGGGCGACTTGTTCTTGCAAGGGATTGGAGAGAGGAATTAACCGCAACTGCCGTCCATCTTGCATCAGGTCAAAATAAGAACCTTCTTCTGGGGACTGTTTAAGTTCCAGGTAATCAAAACTATATACGTTCAAATAAAGCGCGTGGTTGGCAATCAGGGTAGAACGATCGGGGTTGGCGAAGACTTCGAGCACATAACCTTCCCCTTCGCTGTAAATCTTGCCATCTTGGATGTGAAGGTAGCGGACACGTCCTAAATCAAACAGCAATCTTTTGATATCGCGCTTGTTGACGACAATGCCTGTATCGATGATGCAAGGAGCAACTACCCTGTTATTTAATTGGTCACTCATGGAGCAAAAGCCTCTGTTGTAATATGTTCCCGACTTGGAAATCAGGGAGTTAGCTAGAATTCTGGATACGGGAAACGCGGATCTTAAGTTTAGCCATTTTAGATTGGGATCTTCGGGATCGCTGCCGGCAGAGGTTTTCCGGGGAAAAGAGCTCGGGCAGGAGGAATGCCCGATCCAAAGGACTAGGCTGTTACAATTCCAATTCTGGCACAGGCTAATGGATTAGCAACCGCATACAACATGAAAAATTTTCTACCTTATCAAAAAATTGGGTTGAAAACCCCGTCCTTATAGGACGGCTTTTTGCCATTGTTAAGTAAAATAACAAATCCATCTTCACAAATGAAGATGGTAGAATAAACAGATCAGACAAGATTTAAAAACCTACCCCCTCCCGGTGGGAAAGTCTACGCCTAAAACATTTTTGAGGACATATGATTACGCACTTAAGCGTGCAAACGTAGTCAGCCTGGGAACCCTAGCAATAGGGATATTTTGACAGAAATGTCTTAAGAATCCCCGTACCTTGATAGTCGGGGAGTGTCAATATGGATGATAAATTGGTTCGCTCTACGATCGACTTTTTCCGGAATCAAGGTGCCGCCATCGCAGCGGCCGTCGCTTTTTATACTTGCTTGCCGGTACCGATGTCTTGGACTTTGGAGTTTCGGGGCATTGCTCGCTTGGCACCGGCGATCGGGCTTTTGATTGGTGGGATGCTGGGACTCGCGGATTTTGGGTTGCAGTTGTTGGGTATGCCTGCTCTGACTCGATCGGCATTGGTGGTAGTTTTAGGCATCGCGGTGACTGGCGGGCTGCACCTAGACGGGGCGATGGACGCGGCGGACGGGCTGGCAGTCCCCGACCCGGTTCGCAGGCTGGAAGTGATGCGGGACAGCGTTACAGGGGCTTTTGGAGCGATGGCTGCGATCGCGATCGTCCTGCTCAAAACTGCCGCGCTCTCGGACTTGAGTAACTATCGGTGGTTGGCTTTGATGGGTGTGGCGGGTTGGGGGAGGTGGGCCCAACTGGTGGCGATCGCCCGCTATCCGTATCTCCGCCCGGAGGGGAAGGGAGCTTTTCATAAAGAATCGATTTATTCACCTTTTGATTTTATCCCAGGAGTGCTGTTGCTGCTGAGTTTGAGCGTGTTGCAAGTTGTCTTGGAGGGCGATCGCTGGCTGTTGGCAGTGGGGATGGCTTTGGGGGGAAGTGCGATCGGAATTTTTGCCGGAGCCTGGTTTAACCACCGTTTGGGCGGCCACACGGGCGATACTTACGGTGCTGTTGTTGAGTGGACTGAGGCTTTGTTGTTATGTCTGTTGGCGGCATTGCAAGGTTAAATTGTTTCTGAGTTAACAGCACCATTCTGGATCATCCAAACGAAAAAGCTGAGGATTTGCTCGACTGGGGGCAGAGGATAGACGGATAAGTCGATCGTCACAATTTGGTTTTCGAGTTTGATAAATTGCCATTGAATGCCATTACTCACGCTCCCATAGATGATGGGGATGTTTTTTTCTTTGGCTTGATTAAAGCGTTGAGCGGCAACCATTTCGGCAATACATTGACCCAATCCGCTTTTGAGGTCGGTCTTTTTAGCTTCGACAATTACAACGGCGGGGGCTTCAATTTCTAGCACTTCGGACGATCGCGCCAGCAGAAAATCAAACACTCCATTCAGTCCGACAGCTTCGTCGATCGTGAAATCTTCGCCGGAGAAAAGGCTAATTTGGCGATCGAGAATCCGCCTCACTTCCAGCAGCACCGGATAGATAATCCCTTCCGATCGCGCTTTTTCACTTCCCGATGTAGCGACGATGGGGAGGCTATCTTGGAGGGTGCCGCTGAGGATGTCTGAGGGTGCGATCGGGCTTAGCGGAGGTATAAAGCGAGTTCCTTCTTGGACTGTCAGACCGAAAGCTTGTTTCGCTTTGGCGATCGTAGTAAATTGACTGTATGGCATAATTTTTTATCCTTCACGATTATAAATTTTGTTTCGGTTTAAATTACGGTATAAATTAAGTTAAACTCTAAAATAGTTACTTTGTTATCGATTGTTAAAACTATTACTTGAGTGCCGAACTATCCGGCTGCCGAAAACTAGAATAGGCGGAAATCCGAACTCGCATCTGATGTATTTTATCCTGCCTGCTGCCAATTGCTGCGTTAAATTAGATAAAGCTAACCTCAATTTGTGTAAAAGCTATGGAATACTTGATTGCTGCGATCGTCCTCGGAATGCTAATTTGGGCTGGGATCGAGATTGTCCAAACAGTCCGCAACTGGGAACCGAATCAATCTGAGTTTAACAAGAAGATGCAAGCCGAAATGGGCCAGTACGAAGCTAATGGTTTTGTAGCTGACGGCGCGATCGACTCTGGGGCGAAAACAGTCGGACACGCACTCCACGCCAGCCACTGTGCCGCCGAAGCCGCGGGTTGCGAAGCTACTCCAAGTGCGATCGCCCATGCTGCTGAAAGCTTATCGCACCTGCTGCACCATTAATATCATCTCAAAAGTCACGACGACAATTAAATAAGTTCGTAGTAAAGACTTCAGTCCTCTCTCCTTTGATGAGGACTGAAGTCCTCACTACAAACTTTATCGCAGTATTTATGCTGGTTGACTAAAAAATCCCGGTTTTAAATGAATGGAAAATGCAGCACCAAATTTTCCATTCATTCTCAATCTTTACGCTTTAGCCTCAACCCAAACCGTCATCCCCTCAACCCTCAAACCTTTGCCGCGAGTGCCGCAATATTGACCGTTAGAACCAACAGGAGTATCACCCACATTTTGAATGTGAGCGGTGTAAAATACATCGTAATTATCAGCTTTCACCCCAGTCAGCCGTGCTGCAAATCCTTCAATGCGCTTGGCTTTACCCCGGAAACCGGCTAATTCCCCTTCCTCAATCCAAGCAGTATCCCCAACTCCTTCAACATGAGCCATGTACTGCAAATTTAAACCGGGAACCGGAGGCTCTATTTTAATTTGAAAACCTTCGACTCGGCGGCCTTGAGCTTTAGTACCGGCGTATTCTTTATCGCTAAAAGTGCGATCGCCAATTCCTTGAATGTGCGCCAACACTTTCAAACCCACAGGCCCCACAACTTGAGCACTCGCAGACGGCCCAATCCAAACCTTGATCCCTTCTATTCTCAAACCTTTGCCGCGAGTGCCGCAATATTCGCCGTTGGAGGATACGTTGGTGTCACCGATATTCTGAATGTGAGCAGTATAAAATACGTCATACTTATCAGCTTGCGGCCCGCTCAACCGCACGGCAAATCCTTCAATTCGTTTCGCTTGACCGCGAAAACCGGCTAATTCCCCTTCGCCAATCCAAGGGGTATCGCCAACACCTTCGACATGAGCCATATACTCGACTGTTAAGCCAGGAATTTGTGGCTCAATATTAATTTGAAATCCTTCAACGCGGAGGCCTTTACCTTTAGTGCCGGCGTATTCTTGAGCGCTAAAAGTGCGATCGCCAATTCCCTGAATGTGCGCCAAAACTTTCAATCCCAAACCGCCCTCTACTGGCACTTGTTGAATCTCGCGAGGTGCCCCAAACACAATGTTGCCGAAACCGGTTGCTTGGAGGGATTTAGGTACTTCCACGCTAGGAACGATAATCACCTCGTGCATGGGCGCCGTCGCGGCGGGGGATTCCAAAATTTGGATTTGTGGTGCAACTGTAACTTGTTTCGGCGCCGCATTTCCCGAGGGGATGATAATAACTTCCGGTAGAGGTTCGGTGCTGATTTTTGGTTCGGTTGCTGCTTGAAATACGGGCTCGACTTTCGCAGGTGCTGCTTTTACCATCTGCGAAACGGTTAATTTGCCTCTGGAAATGGCGACGGCTATTTGTTTCCCAAAAGCGGCGCTGACTGTTTCTTCGAGGATCACCCACTGTTCGTCATCTAGTTTGTCTTGCTGCTCCACCAGGGCGAGCACTGCTGCAACTGGGTGTTTGCCGCCCACTAAGGATTCTGCGTCGGAATGCAGTTGAGTTGGGGCGGATTCGGAAATGGCGCGGTGAAGTTCCCGAGCTCTGCCATGAACTGATTGTAAGGGCGCGAAGTCGCTTTGTTCGCGGTGGGCGATCGCCAATACTCGATCGAGCACTTTCAAAGCTGCATCGCGAATTCCTGCTTTACCAGCGGAAGCTGTGGCTGTCTCGACTAAGTTTTGAATGTCTTTGAGGGAAGCAATTTCCCCTGGGGCGAGGGCGGATTTATTGAGTTCGAGTGCTTTTTTTTGGACTTCTGCAAAGTTTCGGCTGTAGGCGCTAATTTCTTGAAGTAAGCTGTCCGAGGGAGGAAAGCCCGAGTCTTGCAGTTGTTTGGCTGCTTGGGAGAGTCGATCGGCTAAATTAGCATAAGTTTCCGATAATCTGGCTATTTGTTGTAACAAATCTTTAAGTGGTGCTTCCATAGTCTTGCCGTAAATATTTAACTTGCTGATTATAGACGGTGAGAGCCTTCTGAAGGTAGAAGGTAGTAGTCATGAGTCATGAGTCATCAGTCATGAGTCATGAGTCATGAGTCATGAGTCATCAGTCATTAGTCAAAGGGAATAAGAAAAATGCTCCCCCCTCTCCCCCTCTCCCCCTCTCCCATCTCCCCCTCTCCCCTCTCCCCCGCGTGATCCATGTCACACCCGTGCAAACACTTAGTCACACTTTGCGAGTCCGGCTGTCACGGCCGGCCATTAAAAATGTCACACAAATTGAGCAATAGCCGTCACTGCGGAGTCAGTGAAAACCGTTGATACTGAGGCTATTCAACAAATAAAACTCCCAAGTGTTATGGTACTGATTCGCGATCTCGCCCAACAAGCTCTGAGCCTAGGTTATTTAAGTCTGGAAGCCGAAAATCAACTGCGGCGGATGTTAACCACCACAAAGTATGACCTGGAAGACTTAAATGCTTTTATGAATTTGCAACTAGCAGCCATGTCCGGCTTGGTAAAACAAGAGTCTCGCGAACTCAAACAATTTGAAATATTTGGGGAGACCGCCTCGGAAACTGCTTGTTGGTAATTATTTTGCTTTGGACACCTTGAATTTTAGTAAGGAACATTTCGATCGTGCTGATTCGTGAAGTTGTAAAACAAGCTATTGACGCTGGATATCTGAGTTTGGAAGCGGAAAATGAAATGCAGCATATTTTTTCCTCGTCAAAGTGTGATTTGGAAGATTTGAATGCTTTTATGAGCTTGCAGTTAGCTGCGATGGCGGGTCGCGTGCGGCAAGAGTCTTTGGAATTGATAAGTTTGCCCACTATTTATGGAAAAAATTAATCCTGTTTATTCAGTCTTTGGGCTGGATAGACAGTGATTATTATGCCTAAAAATTAACTAATATTATAAGTGGATTTTCCCCCTAATTTTTATTATAACGCAATACCGTTCACTTAAGGCAGATTCGCCCTAATCCCCCGATCGAAGCAGTGCAGTTTTATTGTCGTAAAAATAAACTTTAAACTACCGAAAGCATCGCTCAAAGGTCGGATAGCATCTGGGATGCAACTGTTATATAAATAAAAGGTACGTAGTTGGGCTTTAGCCCTCTTTTTATATAAAAAGAGGGCTAAAGCCCAACTACGTACCTAATTATAACGATGATAACTTATCAGACATAATACCCATGAAACCTTTCACAAAATTAACTTATTTATGGCTAGATGATGATCTAATCGCAAATAAGACTTGTCCCCTCAAACCAGAGTCTATCTGTCACTTTTAACGGCTGCAAAAAAGTACAGAGCCACGCGAGTTGGGCGATCGACTATTTGGGACGACTTCGACGCTCCAATACTTTAATTACTGCTATATAAATCCTAGACAAGTCTAGTCATTACTTCTCGTTTCATCGGGGGCATCGGAGCGGCTATCCCTCAACGAGCTTTCAAGGTTAAGCCAACCTTGATATGTTCAGACTGGCATTCAGATCGCGATCGATAGATATGCCACACGAACAACAATCATACGTGCGTTTTTTAAGCGGCATATCTTGAATATTCCCACAACTAGAGCAAGTTTTAGAACTTGGGTACCACCGACTAATTATCATTAGTTCGGAACCAAATTTTCGACACTTATATTTTAGTTGTCGTCTGAATTCATGAAATCCACAGTCAGCAATTGCTTTAGCCAACCTATGATTAGCCATCATTCCTGCTATGTTTAGGTCTTCAATTACTACTTTCGCGTGGTTTTTGCTTAAATAAGTAGTAACGTGATGAAGAGTATTATTGCGGAGATTGGCAATTCGACTGTGTTGACGAGCCACTTTCATTCTCGCTTTAAATCGGCGATTGCTGCCTTTCTTTTTTCTAGATAGTTGTTTTTGCAGTCGCTTCAGTTTCGCAGCCTCTTGGTAGTAATACTTGGGATTTTCAAACACAACTCCTGTCGAAAGTGTAGCTAAAGTTTTCACGCCTAAATCTACACCAACAACTTCATATTGTTTGGCTATTACTTGCTGACTCTGCTCGTAAGCAAAAGATAAATACCAGTCATCAGCAATCCTAGAAATTGTTATTTTAGAAGTAGTAACATTTGGCAATCCTTCAAACGTCCGAATCCAGCCAATTGTAGGCAATTTAATCCTTACCCCGCCAACTCTCATCGGCTTGCCACCAGCATCAAGAGTGAAAGCATCGTGTTGAAACTTCTTTTTAAAATGGGGATAAGCACCCAGTCCTTTAAAGAAACGATCGAACGCATTACCTAATTGGTCGAAAGCATATTGAGTGATCTTTTGACAAATCCCTTTTTCTTTAATCCATTCCAGCTCTGGCTTGACGTAATTATTGAAAAACTTTTTGAGAATATATTTGTTGGGCTTTAATCCATCTTGGTACAAGTTTTGCCAAGTCGCCAAACCCCAATTGTAAGTAAAACGAGCTATTCCAGCGTGTTTACTCATCAATTGTTTTTCGGCACTTGTTAATTTTAACTTTGTCTTGATTGATAACAGCACAAGCATCAATTAAATAACTTTCTCAATAGTACGCTTTGTCGTCTAGGTTTGTCAAGTGTTTCTATTACCTTATTTGTCTAGCCTTTGTCAACCTCCCATCCAATAATTCCGCCAACAAACATGGCTAAGCACAACCTTAATAGTATGCCTAGCCAATTATCGGGAGACCACAAGTTTGCGATCGACAATGTTTTGCTGCAAATACTTAATCGGAAGATTTTAATATTACCGCAGCACGATGTCCGATCGCAATCTGACTGATAAATCTTCTTCCGGGCGAATCACGATCACGTCAACACTGCGCCGCCCCAACAATACTCCCGCTAATGCGCCGATGCCAGCGCCTCCCAATACTTCTTCAGTGGCAATTGCCTTGTCCCCGGTAATGCCTGCTAGGGCTGCTGCTGCTGCTGCGCCTAATGCTGCACCTTGCGCTACTGAACCTGTGCCGGCACCTTTTTGAACTCTTTCGGTTCTGGTAATAACTCCGGAATAGCCATCAATCCGATAGCGTTGGCGGCGGCTGACAATTAACTCTCTGGCAACAAATTGAGTACCCCTTTGATTGCCCCTTCTAACCGGTCGCAATTCCCCGACAATTTGGCTGCCTGCGGGGATTAATACTCTTCCTTGATCTGTGCGGATGTCTCGCGATACGGTTAAAGTTAAAGGTGCAGTTTCATCGCGGGTAACAACAATTTTTTCTTTTTCGTAGCTAACTGGAATTACACTGCCAGACGGAATTCGGATGCTATCATATTGTGAAATTCGTTGTTGAGCTTCTGCGGGAGTAGCTACCACCAGAGGCGCGCTGGTTGCAACTGTAATGCCTACTGCGAGGATTGCTGCTGTTGCTGAGCGCCATTTGTGAGAAGTAATCATATAATTTGTCTCCTTGGTTTTGTTTTGTTTTACTTAGGAATGTACTACTGCTAAATCTGTTTCGCGTTTCGGATTCATTTGATGTTTTAATGATGGCAGGTAGAGATTCTGCAAGTTGGGAAGATAAGGTAGATAATCAAGAATTTTTAATTTTGGCAAAATCTCGAAAATTGGCAAGGCTGGGGCGATCGGGAAGATAAGGAAGATAAAGGAGAGATTGGGATTCATCGTCCTTTTAGCAGTTAAGCTGAAATCCTAGCAGGAAGCGCCGGACGAGCTTAATTCTTGAGAGCGTTTAATGCTAACAACGCTGCACCGAAAGCTGGTTCGGATCGGGGCAAAATTACCTTAGCATTCGGGGCGATCGCGCTTATCGCACTTTCAAACCTACCCCGGAAATTAGCTTCTGAACCCCACACACCTCCGATCGTCACAATTTCAAATTCTTCTGTGGGGCTAAACAGCGCTGAAATAGCTGTTTTGGTGGAAAATGTTAATTCTGCCACAGCACGACTAATAATGCCGTCAGCGACGCGATCGCCCTCTGCTGCTGCTCGATCGACAATCGGCGCTAAAGCTGCAATTTCTGTCACTCCCCAACCGCGCCGGTAAACGACTTCTACCAATTCTTCCAGGTTATTTAGACCTAAATGCTGTTGAAATTTTTGGGCCAGCACGGTAAACTCCGAGCGTCCGTCATAGAACTTCAAAGCAGCTTGCAAACCGGCAACAGCGATGTCATATCCGCTACCTTCATCGCCTAAAATATATCCCCAACCGCCGACTCGTTTAGTTTTCCCTTGACGGTTTTGCCCGAAAACGATCGAACCAGTTCCAGCAATAACGGCGATACCGACTGGATTGCCGATACCGCCCACAAGTGCGATCGCGCAGTCGCTGCAAATTACGATATTTCTGGGCAAGAGCGATCGGGTTACTGGTAAAGTATTCGTCAACTGCAAGTTCTGCACTACAAATTGCACTATTTCAATATCTTTTGGACGCGCGACGCCGGCTAGTCCCAGACAAATTGCTTCTATGTTGAGATTGCTATTTGGCTCTATTTTAGCGGACAGAACTGCTCGTTCGATTGCCACTTCAATTGATTGTTTTGCTGTCTCGATTCCCTGCGTTTGATAATTTGAGGGCCCTGCTTCCCCCCGTCCCAAAACAACTCTGTTTTCGTCTATTAAGATGCAGATAGTTTTAGTTCCGCCGCCGTCGATGCCGAATACGTAACTCATGGATAATTTAGAGAATGAACCGCATAGCAAGCCCGACATACGCAGATATCTCTATTCTACGCTTGATATAATTAGATTAAATCGACAGGGCAATGCTAATAATAATTAAACCAAATAAAGCCAGCCAAACGACATTTCGCTGACACCAATTTTTGATTGATTGGGGCCAGCCACCACTGATATAACGGCTCGTCTGTGGTACCAGCGGCTCAGCTCGATCGTGATAAAGCGTGCATTCTTTGGCGAAGGGACGCTGCGGGTAGTTGCAGGTGTCGTCTTCGTGGTAAGTACAGGTAGCGCACAGAAATTCTGCGGATGCCGATCGATAAAGCGGGATACCCGGATGACCGAAAGCTTTGAGAGGGGTTTTGCAGTGGGTGCAGGCGATCGCTCGGGAGTCTACAGGTTGGTGACAGCGGGGACACTCAGGCATTGGATAGCAGGGTGATGGGGTAATTTTGTCGGGAGGCTTATTAGCGGGTTTTCCGAACGCCGATTGGCGGGTTAAACTCGCCAGCAGGCTGCTGGATGCTCCAAAATAGAAAGGTAGGTCAGTGCTGATGTAACTAAAATTGTACAAAGGGTTTCGCAGCGACCGCAGGCGACCTGAGCCGATCGGGTATTTTGGGGCAAACAGTAGGAAAAATCTATGGATAACAATAGCAACTTACTCAAACAACTGGTAATGCTGGGCATTGGTACTACATCCTTGGTGGCGGAGAAATTGCAGGAAGCCAGCGAGCAATGGGTCAAAGATGGCAAAATCAATCCCGAGCAAGCCAAAACCTTTGTCGATGACGTGACTGAACATCTCAAGTCCGAGCAGGGCAATTGGGATACGCAGTTGCAGCGCCAACTCCGGAATATGCTGCAAGATATGGGCGTTCCCCGACAGTCGGAAATGGATGAGTTGCGCGGCAGGCTCGATCGTCTCGAACGTCAGATGCGGGATCTAGAAAACCGTAACTGGCGCTAAGTGCGATCGCGCGCTCTCGCTGCGATCTTGTGATAAAATTGTCACCCGAACGCAGAAGGCTCAATCAGGCACTTATGAATGAAAGCAGAAGGTAGAATTACAAAGATTCTGACTTCATACTTTCTTTTGCCTTTAAAATTAACTGGCAGCCGCTATTTTTGGGCGGAAAAGTTCAGATAAAATTTTGTAGTTCTTGTTGTACTAGATGTCTTAGATATCTGAGATATCGCGGTTAAAAGTGTCAGGAGGATTAATTTTGCAAGGAATTCTGGTCAGCTTGGGCGTAATGCTGGTTTGCTTTGTGTTTTTGATAGTCGCTCAAATGAGCGGCTATGTACCTACAGCAGTTGCCTCCGAAGTGAATAATCCTGTAACCGATGCTGCGCTTGAGATACTCTCAGCGAAGTCTTTCACTGAAGATAGCTTGCTAGTAGCTGATGCTAATTTACCAAAAGAACCAGCTACTATTGCTGGCAATAACATGACTGGAAATACAGAGAAAACTGAAAATACTGAGAAAACTGTTACCACAGGTTCAGGTCTGAAATATGTTGAATTGAAAGAAGGTAATGGGGCGACTCCAAAAATCGGTCAGACGGTTGTAGTGCACTACACTGGCACTTTGGAGGATGGCACGAAATTTGATAGTTCGCGCGATCGCAATTCTCCTTTTCAGTTCAAAATTGGCGTCGGTCAAGTAATTAAGGGTTGGGATGAAGGTGTCGGTACAATGAAAGTTGGAGAACGCCGCAAGTTGATTATTCCGCCTGAATTAGGTTATGGTGCTCGCGGTGCGGGCGGGGTGATTCCTCCTAATGCTACGCTGATTTTTGATGTGGAATTATTGAAAATCGCTGGCTAGGTAGCTTAACTTAACTAAGCGTAAAACTTTGACGGTGTGGAGAAACCCGGTTTTTTTAAGAAACCGGGTTTCTGTGTAAATCCTGGTTGATTTAAGTAAATTGACCTAATTAAACGTAAAATATCGATCGCGCTCAAGCTTGCTGTGTGTTCCTTCTTCCTTCTTCCTTCTTCCTTCTTCCTTCTTCCTTCTTCCTTCTTAAGAGCGCTTCGGAGATGCGAGATTGCGGAAGGAGGTATATTGAGCGTCAAATAATAGTTTGATGATTCCTGTGGGGCCGTTTCTGTGTTTGGTGATGATTACTTCGGCAATTCCGCGATCGGGCGAATCAGGGTTATAGTATTCATCACGGTAAAGCATAATTACTAAGTCGGCGTCTTGCTCGATCGAATTATGGGCATATAAACCTTGTGTGGCAAAGCTTTCAAGATTTTCGACTGTTATATCGTAAACCATTTCTTCACCACAAAAATCAATTTTCTTCACCTTATCCCAATAGATATCGCTAACAGCTAGCTTGCATATCTCTTCGGCATCCAAAATATTCCCTAACTGATGTGTGCGTTCTCGACCAATATCACATTTGTAATCCGTTGTGGCTGAATAACGCATACCCAAGCAATCTTGCATCTGTTTGATGGTTAAACCAAGGCGTTTTTGGGCAAGATTGACTTGAGTTCGCCAAAGTTCATTCGGAATTAAATCCCGATTTGTCTTCCCACATTCAGAATTATTGAGATATACTTTCACATCTTCTAAACTGGATTTTTTATAATTACCAACTGCACCGATTACATTCGCAAATATTTCTATATCTGACTTTCCTCCCAACCAAACTTGATATTGTGTACGTCCTTTTCCACCTTGAGAAACAACTCTGACAGCCGCATTGATGTTCAGTCTAAGCAACAGAGAACGGACTCCTCTGGCTAACTTCTCGCTACTAGAGGCATAATAAATAGCTGGATAAAGACATTTCTTCCCTTTAGCCGGTTTGATACAACCATCAGTTGCCCATAGGTGTCGAAGGAAAAGAGCGATCGATTCTTGGGGTTGGGTAAATACTAAACTGGGAATAAATTTTTCATGGGAACGTAAACCAAAGACTTCTAATTGTTCTAGCCATTTAGTAATCGGATTTTTAATATTGGGAGCGAGATGATAACTAGCAGGGAGATAAACTTGATACCAATCACGTTCGCGTTTGATACGGGAATTAATTTCATCACCAAATACTTCTGTAGCCAAATGTGCAACTAATTCAGCTAAATCTAATTCTCGCGTCGTGTACTGAATACTATGTCGGGGTAAAGTACAACCATCACCAATTAAATGTCCTAGTAAAGCTAATTCAGCATTACCCATCGTCTGCACTTCAGTACAAGGAATAGATCGAGGTATAGCAATCCGATCGCCTATTTTTAATTCATCTAAACGCTTCCAACCATCTGATGCAAAGAACTTATGATTGCCTGTTGCTTTAATTGAATTTCCCAAGCTAGTTGTCATCTCCCAGACTGGCTTTACCCCTGTACAAAAAGCATTAGTCACTATCGCTTTTTCCTGTTTCAGGGTATGTGAATTTAATCCCCAAACAGCAAAGCCAGATTTACCGACCAAATCGCGAATCGGGACTTCTAATCCACTATCAGCCATAGTAACTAAACTATCACCACTCAGACATCCACTTTCCCGTAAATCCGACATCATCGGCCGCTTATTTGTCCTGGCTTCCACACTTCGACTCAACTGAGACAAAGCAATAATCGGCACGTTGATCTCGCGGGCTAAACCTTTGAGACTTCTTGTAATTCGAGATAATTCTTGCACGCGGTTGTCGCTGCTACCTTCCATTAATTGCAGGTAATCTAGCAAGATTAATCCGAGAGATCCGCCTTGTTCTGCTTGGAGGCGGCGGACTTTGGAGCGAATCTCCATCACGGTAATATTAGGAGTATCATCAATAAACAGCGGTAGTTCTGATAAGTTACCAATGGCTGTACTGATGGGTTCCCATTCATTTTGACTGATTCTGCCCGATCGCAACCTATTACTTTCTATTTTGGCTTCACTGGACAGAATACGCTGCACTAGCTGTTCTTTCGACATTTCCAAGCTAAAAACGGCAACCGGTAATTTTTGCCCTCCGGCGGCGATGTGGTGCGCGATGTTGGTACAAAAGGCCGTATTGTGAACGCAGATATCATTAGCCACAAAATTGTGTGTCTCCGGGATAGTTAAGTCATAGACTTGCTTGTTTCCCATCGGTTCGATCGAAACTATTTCATCCCAGTAAACCTCGCTATCTGCCAGTTGTTTCAGCCACGAATTATTTAAAGCAGTTGCTAAAACCAAAAGTCTTTGCCTGGACAGCGCACGTTGACCAACGTGAATATTGGAATAACCTTTGATGCCTGCGCGTTTTGCTAAGGATGCCCAAGATTCGTTGCCTTTGGCTAATGCTATGTATTCCCAAACCTCGACAGGAATTAAATCACGGTTATTGTGAGATTTTTTGTTTTCTAGTGCTTCTTTAACTTTAAACAATGCTTCTTCTTTGCCAAAAATGCCAATCTCTGATATAAATATTTTGATAGATATAGCATCAGTAATATCTATAAACCAAGCTGGATTACGAGTATTTTTATATTTAACTAAACGTTTTTTGAGGGCGGCAATGATGCCAAATCTCAGCAGTAGATGCTGTACGTGTCTAGCTAGTCCTTCGCTGACAGAACAGTAGCCTAGTTGAGATTGACCGCTGGTAAGTAGGGTAGCCCAGCCGTCAGTGGAAAAGAGGCGGTTGAGGAAAAGGGCAATTTGCGATCGCTCCAATCTAAAAACTATGTCTGGTACTGTTTTCTGGTGAGCATTTTTTCCCATCAGACCTAATTCTTCTAACCAGTATCTCAGCGGGTTTTGATGCAAGGTATTAATAGCCTCCATTCCCGGGCCGGCTAGTTTTTTGGGAGCGACATCTAAAGTTTCACAGATGCGACTAAATAATTTTTGCTTTGGGAATGCCAATCCTAGCACCCAATCCGAGGCTAAATCGGGTGAAACCTTCAATATTTTAGCAAATTCTTTAACATACAAATGTTGTTCTTTAAGGACTTTTTGCAAATTCAGACCAAAGAAAGATATTTTGTCTTTGTAACTGTCTCGATCGCCCATGACGTAATATTCTGGTGCGCGTCTCCCTTGATCGTTGTATCGCAGCCTAAGACCTCCGAAGCTAGTAGCAGCCTTAGCAAAGTCTTCTAGTATAGCAGTATTTCCATTGGTGAAGTGCGGCGCGCTGCGTGTCAAACACCCATCGCCAATTAGATAAGCCAATAACTTAACTTCACAGTCACGAATGGTTTCTTTACCAAAAACATCCATCCTGCGGGGTACAGCAATTTTATCGCCTGCTTGTATTTCCCCCAACTGCCGCCAACCCTTAATTGTTAAAAATGGGTGTGTAATTGTAGTTTCTATAAAGCGTCCCAATCTGGTTGTGACGCGAAATACAGGCTTAATTCCATCATCTATAAAAGCAGATGGTCTAGTTAGATGAAACTTCCAATCTTTTCCTAAAGTTAGTAATTCAGCTTGACGTTTTTGATAGATTTCTTCAATGGTAGCAAGGCTTCCATCGCTTTGAAGCGTTATGGTAGAGTTTGCTTGGCATTTGCCCATTGCCGGCCTGGCAGCAACGATGATTAAATCCGATCGCTGAAAGCCGCCTGTCATGGCATCTAAATCATAAAAACCGCACGGAATACCGGGAAGCGTGAGGCCTTCATTGCGATTTTCTAAGTCTTGAAATGTTTGGTTTAGGGTTTCGCCGATCGATACTAAATCTTGTTGCGGGCGGTCTTGAGTGATGCCGAAAACTTCTTGTTCGGCACGGTCTAAGACTGTTTCTAGTGGCGCTGATGTCTCGTAACCTAATTGTACTATGTTGTTGCCCGCTTCGATCAATCGGCGCCGCTGATATTTGTCTTCGACTAAAGCTGCATATTGGTCGATGTTGACTGCTGAAACTGTGCGATCGACTAATTGTGCTAATTTAGTTAATCCTCCGACTTGTTCTAACTGGTTGCGATCCGTCAGCCAAGTCGTTACGGTCATTAAATCCGTCGGTTGACCTTGCAAAAATAGCCCTAATGCCGATCGATAAATGACTTGATGAGCGGTGATGGCAAAAAACTCTGGTCGCAAGATTTCAGAAATTCGGGAAATAGCTTCGGGGTCGATTAAAATCCCGCCCAAAATTGCTTCCTCTGCCTCTATATTTGTCGGCATCAAATCGCTCATTAGTCAATAGTTATTGGTTATTGGTTATTGGTTATTGGTTATTGGTTATTGGTTATTGGTTAGTGGTTATTGGTTAGTGGTTATTGGTTATTGGTTAGTGGTTAGTGGTTATTGGTTAGTGGTTAGTGGAAAAACAAATGACAATGCCCTATGCCCTATGCCCTATGCCCTATGCCCAATTCCCTATGCCCAATTCCCTATGCCCAATTCCCTATGCCCAATTCCCTATGCCCTATGCCCAATTCCCAATTCCCAATTCCCAATTCCCAATACCAAATTACATCGGGACAACTTGAACATCAACTTCGGCGGTAACTTCTGCGTGGAGTTTGATTTCAGCTTTGTATGTACCAGTGCCGCGAATTTCGGGCAGGGTGATGCCGCGCCGATCGACTTCTTGACTGGTAGAGTTGAAGATCAGCTCTGCTACTTCTTGGTTGGTGACTGTACCAAAAATCGCGTCTCCTTCGCCGACTTGCTTGGAGATGATGAAAGGCCCGGCTGCTTCCAGGGCGGTTTTGCGGACTTCGGCTTGCTGCTTGAGCTCTAGCTGGCGCAGTCTTTCTTCTTCTCTGCGGCGGGCTGCTTGCTTGAGAATGCCGGGAGTGGCTTTAAATCCCATTCCTTGGGGTACTAGGTAGTTGCGGGCGTAGCCTGGGGCTACTTCTACTACGTCGCCAGCTTTGCCGAGTTTGCTGACATCTTTGTTTAAAACTAATTGGACGCGCTTGGCCATGATCGTTGATTGTGGGGTTTTAACTGCAACTTTCTATAATAGCGAAGTTTGACGGGCGATCGCAAGGGAGAAGGAAGAGTTGGCAGTTGGCAGTTGGCAGTTGGCAGTTGGCAGTTGGCAGTTGGCAGTTGACAGGACTAAGAGTCCTTCTTAATCAGGTTCGTAGTAAGGACGAAGAGTCTTCTCCGATTTCTGCACCACCTTCGCTGTAGACGGATGAATGCACCAAAAATGATATCTCATCCTTATTCCGTGGGACTTCTGTCAACTGTCAACCGTCAACCCTTCGACGGATCTGACTGACAAGCTGTCAACTGTCAACTGTCAACTGTCAACTGACTGCGAACCTATTATGGGTTTTTTAGCTTTGGGCCGATCGCCCGCGCTACTGTAGCAACTAACTGGGTTGGATCGATCGGCTTAGATAAGTGCTTTTGAAATCCGGCTTGCAAAACTTGACGCTCGTTGGCTTCTCCAGCATAGGCTGTTAGGGCGATCGCCACTAGCCCCCGATACTCGGGCGCGAGCTGAGTGCGGATGTGACGGATCAGCATATACCCGTCCATCTCGGGCATTCCGATGTCGCTGACGATCAGATCCGGTGCAGTTTGGGCGATCGACAGCAGCACCTCAGCAGCAGATGACAGGGAAATCACCTCTGCACCCGCGTCCTCTAGCACGAAGGCGACAAAATCGCGCGAGTCCGGCTCATCATCTACTACCAAAATTCTCAATCCAGCGAGCGGCAAAGATGAAAGATTGGCACTCTCAGATGAATGACGTTCTGTCTCATCCTGCGTTCTAGAATCATCATTTAATAGCGGTAATCTCACCGTAAACGTCGCTCCTTGACCTTCTCCGGGGCTTTCTGCAAACACCCTTCCGCCGTGAAGTTCAATCAGTTGGCGGACGATCGCCAATCCCAATCCCAAACCGCCAAATTTGCGAGTTGTGGCGCCGTCTTCTTGTCGGAAATGCTCGAAAACATAGGGCAAGAAATCGGGAATAATCCCTTTACCCGTGTCTGAAACTTGAATTTGAACTTCGTGTGCGATTTGCGCTAATTTAACTTCTACTCGACCGCCTTCGGGCGTGAATTTCACCGCGTTAGATAACAAGTTCCACACAATTTGCTGCAAGCGACCTGTATCGCCGACAACGAGTCCGATATCTGGATTTAAGATTGTTTGAATTTGAATCTTTTTAGCTTCGGCTGCTAGTTGCACGGTTTCCAAAGCAGACAAGATAATGGTGCCGACATTCACCGGAGCAACATTCAATCTGAGTTTTCCTTGCAGAATCCGAGACACGTCGAGCAAGTCTTCGATTAATTGAGATTGCAGTCGGGCGTTGCGTTCGATCGTCTCGAAGGCTTGGGCGGTTTTAGCCGCGCTCAGTTTGCCGCCGAGCAGCAGTTGCGACCAGCCTAAAATCGGATTTAAGGGCGATCGCAACTCGTGAGAAAGCACCGCCAAAAACTCGTCTTTAATCCGGTTAGCTCGTTCGGCTTCCGCGCGCGCCGTTTGTTCCAATTGCAGAACCATATCGCGCTCGGTTTCCACTTGTTTGCGCTCTGTAATGTCGATCGCAGAACCGATATAACCCTCAAATTGTCCGCTGTCGGTAAATCTGGGAGCCGCCGCATCCAGCGCCCAAGAATATCCGCCATCTTTGCGCCCCAAGCGAAATTCCATGCTGTAATGTTCCTGGCGTTCGTTGGCCCTCAAAAATCCGTTAAGGGCGTATTCTCGGTCTTCTGGATGCACCGCGTTTATCCAACCAAATCCCAAACCTGTTTCCTCAGTTTGACCTGTGAATTCATACCAGTTGTCGCTCAAGAAAGTGCAGTAGCCTGTAGAGTCTGTTACCCAGACCATAAATGGAGCGTTGTTAGCCATATAGCGGAATCGCTGTTCGCTCTCTTGCAGCGCGGCTTCTGATTGTTTGCGTTCTGTGATATCCCGACAGACAATCACTCCGCCTGTGATTTCTCTGCTGGTATCAACTACCGGATAACCGCTGATACTGATCCAGCGACCTTCGCAATCTTGGTGGCGGACAAATATCGCTACATCATTGACATATTCACCTTTGATTGCTCTGGTTAGAGGTAGTTCCTCCTCGGGGAAAAGGGTTTTTTGGTCTGGCAAAAATAGTCCGTAGGTGTTCGACCATTCCTGAGAGGATTTTTCATTGGTTAGCTGACCGAATATTCTCACGGCGGCGCGGTTAAACAGCACAAACTCCCCTTGTTGGTTGGCGAGAATCAAACCGTCACCAATGCTGTCTATAATTACTTGGAGTAACTTCGTTTTTTCTTGCAGTGCGACTTCGGCTCGCTTGCGTTTTGTGATGTCGTTGGAGATGCCAATCAAGCCGATTACTTCTCCGGCTTCGTTGCGGTAGGGAGCTTTCATTCCCAGAAAAGTCCGAACGCCATCGGGAGATTCTTCGACGATTTCTGTTTGACCGGATTCCATAATCCGCCGATCGTTTTCCGAGACTGTGGCTCCCAGTTCTGCTACTGCGTATAAATCGCGATCGCGCCGGCCAATTACTTCAGCAGCAGGTTTTCCCAGCGCCTCCAGGGTGGCTGGATTGGCATAAATAATACATCCTTGTCGATCTTTAACAAAAATTGGCGTGGGCGCTGACTCGTTAATTACGTTCAAAATTGCATTTTTTTGCCGCAGTTCTTCTTCTGTGCGTTTGCGATCGCCAATATCGCTCCAATAAGCCGTAAGTCCATCGGCTGCTGGATAGACGCTGACTTCTATATACCTTTGAAGCGACGGCGAAAACTCTTCAAACTTGACAGAAACTTGCTCGGAAACGACTCGATGAAATTCTTGATACAGCCTTGAGTTGGATTCTGCTTCGGCGGGGAATATCTCCCAGATCGATCGACCTAACAAGTCGTTTCTCGATCGCACCAGAAGTTTTTCAGCAGTGGCATTAACGTAGGTATAGCGCCATTGTGCATCGATCGCGATAAAGGCATCGGTAATACTTTCGATAATATTGCTGACTTGCTGGTTTGCCAATTGCAGCGCGAGTTCAGCGTTTTTGCGATCGGTGATTACTTCGGAAAAAATCATGATCCCGCCAATCTCACCGCTGTTGGTTCGCCAAGGGTGAATTTCCCAGCGCACCCAGTCTATCGAACCATCAGCGCGGGGAAACGGATCTTCTGGACACATTTCGACTGCTCCCGCCAGACAGCGCTGGTGGATTTGTCTCCAACGATCGGACAATTCTGGAAATATCTCGTAGTGCGATCGACCTACAATGTTTTGAGCGCCCAGCCCGTAACTTTCCAGCCAGCGATCGCTCACCAGCATATACCGCATCTGGCGGTCAAACATCGCCACCCCCGCAGGCGAATGTTTGACGAACAGCCGCAGTTGCTCTGACTGTTCCCGCAGGCGATTTTCCGCCTGTTTGCGATCGCTGATGTCTTTGAAAAGTATGGCGACTTTGCGGCTCTGGGGCTCGCTCGTGCGGAACGCTGAAACCTCAAACCAGCGGTTCATGGCTTCGGAGCCGTGTTCAAAGCTCGCTGGTTCGCCTGTCAGCGCAACTTTGCCGTAGATCTCGAACCAATAATTTTCGAGTTCTGGAACGAGCTGCCGCGCAGTTTTGCCCGCAGCTTGTACGAGTCCGGTTTGTTTCTCAAAGGCCGGATTGATTTCCAAAAAGCGGTAATCGATCGGCTTTTGGTTGTCGTCAAACAGTATTTGGATGACGCAAAAGCCTTCGTCTAGGGACTCAAACAAAGTGCGGTAGCGTTCCTCAGAGTCGCGCAAAGCTGCCTCCGCTCGTTTGCGATCGCTAATATCCACAAACGCCGAGACACAGCCGCAGACTGCGCCCTGTGCGTCAAATAACGGCACCGCATTCATCAACCAATCAAACGTCGCCCCATCCGATCGCACCATTTGAAATTCCGCATCTCGCAATTCGGCACCCGAAGCCGCCGCCCGCTGCATTGGGTGCTCTTCTGGCGGGATTTCCTGGCCGTTGCTAAGCAGTCTGAAGGGAAGGAGTGCGGCTTCGTCTCCGCTTGCAGAAACATTGGCATCCGGCCGCACTGTTAGCATCGACTGAGCAAACCTGTTAGTGCGAATTACATTACACTCTGGATCGTGGGCGATCGCGATCCCGACGGGTACAGCATCAAATATTGATTGCAGTTCGTTAACTCTGCGCTGTAGTTCCTGGTTGAGCCGTTGAATTTCTTTTTTGCGAGCTTTGCGATCGGTAATTTCGTGTACCATCACATTCACGCCCAGCACGCGATCGTCCTGGGCTTTCAGCGGATAGAGACTCAACAGCCAACTACGTTCTACTCCCGGCTGCGCTGAGTTTTCCCCGTGAATTTCGAGCTGTTCGACGGGAACTTTAGTGGCGATAACTTCTCGGTAAAGCGGCTCTAAATCATCTGCTTGTTGTGGCAAGATTTCCCGCAATGTTTTACCGATGTGGGCGGCGGCGGGAACTCCGTTAATTTCTGCGAGGCGCGAGTTGATGCGGACAAATCGCAAGTCGGTATCGATAAAGCAAAGTCCGATCGGCGCGCTAGCATAAATTGCCTCGATTTCTGCTAGTTGTTGGTGCGCCGTTTGCCCTTGTTTAATAAAAGCAGCCCGATCGGCTTTCTGCTCGGTAACATCTTGAAAATAAACGGCAATTCCCGATGCGATCGGATAAGCTCGTACCGCATACCAAGCATTGAGCGGCCCATAAAAAGATTCAAAACTAACTGTAACTTGCTCTGTGGCGCAGCGGCGAAATTCCTGATCGAACAAACTGCCCGCAGACTCGGGAAACTCTTCCCAAACGGTGTTGCCGATCAAATCTTTCGAGAGTCGATTTATCCACCGCGCCGCTTGAGAATTAACGTAGGTAAACCGCCAGTTTCGATCCAAAGCAAAGAACCCGTCGGAAATACTTTCGAGGGTGTCTGACTGTTGTTGGGCGGGCGCGTCACCGACGAATCTTGGCCCAGGTTGACCGATTTCTATAAAGGTGGTAACTACGGCGTAGGGAGTCGATCGATCTCCCTGAAATAAAGGTTGAGAATTGATCTTCAACCAAATCAATTCTCCCTGTGGTTGATAGAAGCCCATGATGACATTTGAGCAGGGTTTCCCGGTTTGCAGCGCCACCATAGACGGGTGCGTCTCCCCAGGAAAATCCGAGCCATCTTCACGCAGAGTCTGCCACGGACAGTTGATGGAAGTGTTTCCCTGCATTTGTTCTGCTGTCATCCCCAACAGTTTCTCGGCGCGAGAATTGCACGCCTGAATGCTGCCGTCTGCCAATTGCAGAACCATCCCTACATCTGTTTGCAAAGCTGCACTCGGGTTGAGTGCTTTGTTAGAATCCTCTGAAACAGAGGAGTCTATTTTCGCTTGGGGTTCAGTATTGCCTAGATTTTTCATCTTTTAACAAAGATCGTTTTACTTGTGGCAAAGCTAATCGTACTCATCAATTATATATAAGGAAATAATCACAAAAACTTTTGATGCAAACAGGCTGACAATTCAAACCTCAGAGAGATGTCGATCGTTCTGCTGGAATTTCAATATCTCGACAATTTATTTTATACCAGAGCTCCACGCCTTGACCAGTTGTGTAAGCAAAGGCGAGAGGCAATTTTCTGGCTGTGGCAAATGAGCGATCGGTCTCATCATTATTCAACGTTTCTGTAGATTGCGATCGCCTGCTGTTGCTTGTTTTCGAGGGCGATCCGATCGCACTTGCGCGCAGGTAACGAAAAACCCAATTGCTTTAACTAAACCCGATCGCAAATTTTGGCAAGGCTATCTTGGTGTTAACGGTAAATGGCGATCGCATTTACCCAATATAGCGGTCTATTTTTCCTCCAGTGCCACGGCTCTTCTGATGTTTAGACCGATCGCCTTTTACTTTGGTTCGTGCCCCCAACTTAACCCAATACAGACATTTATAGCCCTTCTCAAAAAGATGAGGTACGCATGGGCATAGGGCATATGTCATAGCTCACTTTTTTGAGAAGGGCTATACCAGAAAGAATTGGTTGAAAGCCTCTCCTTTTTAAAGAAAAATTAAAATCAGACGATTCATTACTCCAAGACCCTTCCTTCTTTTGTCAACTGTCAATTGTCAACTGTCAACTGTCAACTGTCAACTGTCAAAATCGGTCTTTCATCCCGCGCAATCGAGCGAAGGTTTGCACTGAATCTTGACTGTTGGCGACTGACTGAAGACTCGGAAAATCCCAGCGCAAAAAGGGGTTTGTGCTTTTCTCGATGCCGATCGATGATGGTATTGTAGGTTGCGATCGGCTGCGAGCTTCTTTAACTGCTGCCAAGCGCTGCTGTAACTCAGGATTGTCGGGATCTACACTAATGGCAAATTGCAAGTTTGTCAGCGTGTATTCGTGGGCGCACCAAACTCTGGTATTGTCGGGCAAGTTTCGCAATTGTTCGAGGGAAGCTAGCATTTGGGCGGGAGTGCCTTCTTTGAGTCTGCCACAGCCTCCAGCAAACAAAGTGTCTCCACAGAACAATTCGCCGGTTTCCCCTGGGTTGCTGGGCGGGAAATAGTAGGCTATGTGGGCTTTTGTGTGGCCGGGCACGAAGAAAATTTCGGCGGTTCGATCGCCAAATTCAACGCGATCGCCCTGATGTAAAAATACTTGCTGTCCGGGAATTCTGCCTCGGTCTTCGGCGCCGCCGTAAACTGTAATTTGGGGGAAGCGATCGATCAGTTGCTGGTTGCCGCCTACGTGATCGCGATCGTGGTGCGTGTTGAAAATTGCGATTAATTCGGCTTTGAGCGATCGCACTTGCTGCAAGACCGGTTCTGCTTGCGCTGGATCGACCACTGCTACTGTATGGCGATCGGGGTCGTACAGCAAGAAAATGTAATTGTCCGACAGTACCGGAATCCGATAGACCTGCATAGAAAACAGCCTCTCTAGAAAAAATATTATACAATTAAAATATTGTGAGCGTGTTCCGAAGGCATAATGCAGAATTCTATAATCAGCGCATCTATCTTTGGAAGTAAAACTCTGATACATTGTTTCTGCTGTTCCACAAATTGCTTTGCAGTCTGGTACAGACGATTTTTAGGTCGAGAACTCCCAGCAGCTTTAAATATTCTGACATAAATGCGATCGAATAAATGCGAACATCTCAAAACAAATCCAACTTAACAATTTCTCAAATGGTCGATCGGATTGTCACGTCTGGCAAAATCTCTCGCCGGGAACATTTAGTTTTGACTTCTACGATCCTATCTGATGATAAAATTTCAGAGGAGGATCGATATCAAATCAATCGGATATTTGATTACATCCAAATTGGTCGCCTCAAGTTCATCGATTGAGCTGGTAAATTCACAAGATAATCCACAGTTGCAGTTAACGCCGATCCCCCCTAACCCCCCTTAAAAAAGGGGGGGACAAGAGAATTCTCACAGCCTCCTTAAAAATGGGGGGGACAAGAGAATTCTCACAAACCTTAAAAATGAGGGGACAAGAGAATTCTCAAAGCCCTCTTAAAAATCGGGGGACAAGAGAATTCTCACAGCCTCCTTAAAAAAGGGGGGGACAAGAGAATTCTCTTTCGTCCCCCTTCTTAAGGGGGATGCGAGGGGGATCTCCGGGGCATAAACAGGCTTAACCCAACCGTATTGCAATCTCATCGACAGTTACAGCTACAAAACAACCCAGAATAATATGAGTACAGAAAAACCAACAATTTTGGTAACAGGCGGAGCTGGATATATTGGCTCTCACGCAGTATTAGCGCTGAAAAATGCCGGTTACGGTGTAGTGATTTTAGATAATTTAGTTTACGGCCACCGAGATATAGTAGAGCAGGTTTTGCAAGTAGGGTTAGTAGTTGGTGATACAAACGATCGCGCACTTCTCGACAACTTGTTCGCCACCCACAACATTGCAGGGGTAATGCACTTTTCTGCTTACGCTTACGTCGGCGAATCTGTTACCGATCCAGCTAAATATTACCGGAACAACGTCATCGGCACGATTACACTTTTGGAAGCGATGATTGCTGCTGGGATTAAGAAATTGGTGTTTTCTTCTACTTGCGCGACTTACGGCGTACCGCAGAAAATCCCCCTCACCGAAGACCACCCGCAAAATCCGATCAATCCCTACGGTGCTACTAAGTTAATGGTAGAAAGGATCTTGTCAGACTTTGACGCGGCGTACAATTTTAAGTCTGTTTGTTTTCGCTATTTTAACGCCGCTGGAGCCGATCCGAACGGGTTGTTAGGAGAAGATCACAAGCCCGAAACTCACCTGATCCCGTTGGTGTTGTTCGCTGCTTTGGGAAAACGAGATTCGATCGCAATTTTCGGCACCGATTACGATACTCCTGACGGTACTTGCATTCGCGATTACATTCACGTTAACGATTTGGCGTCAGCTCACATTTTAGGGCTAGAATATTTGCTAAATGACGGCAAATCAGATTTCTTTAATTTGGGCAACGGTGGCGGGTTTTCGGTAAAAGAGGTGATTGAAACAGCCCGCCAAGTGACGGGAAAAGAGATTAAGGCTGTGGAGTGCGATCGGCGTCCGGGAGACCCGCCTAGTTTGGTTGGCAGCAGCAAAAAGGCGATCGAAACCTTGGGTTGGTCTCCAGAATATCCCGACATTAAGGATATTGTAACTCACGCTTGGCAGTGGCACCAAAAACGTCATCACCCTTAGTCTGTAGGGTGCGCGCCGCGCACCTTACCTTAACCAAAATAGCGACTATGTTGATAATATCTGCTAAATCGGGACAACTAGGCAACAGACTGCTGCTTTTTGCCAATTTCATAGCTTGGGCGATCGAGCATAATTGCACTGTCCTCAATCCAGCTTTTGAAGAATATGCAGAATTCTTTGTAGACACGAACAAAGATTTATTGTGCTGTTATCCTCCTCCATATTTTACCGTATCAGGTAACAGATTTATCAGAAATAAATATTTTAAACTCATCAATAATTTAAGCAATAAAAATATCTTTAAAACGCAAGAAATTACCAGAGAAAAGCCGTTTAATTGGATAAATTATCGGGATATTCAAGCAATAAAAAATAGTTCAATTGTTTGTTTTAAAGGCTGGTTATTTCGAGATGGCTGGTTTGTAGAAGATTTGCCAAAGTTGTATAAGTACGCCGATGAGATTAGATCCTACTTTACACCATTACAACAATATAAAATCAATGTAAATAGTTTGATATTGAATGTAAAAAATAACGCAGATACGATCGTTGGAGTTCACATCCGTCAAGGGGATTATGCTCAGCACCAAAAGGGGAGATACTTTTACACAACTGAGCAATACTTAGAAGTGATGAATTCAATAGTCAAACTATTTGAAGGTAACAAAATCAAGTTTTTGATTTGCTCTAATATTCAGCAAAATCCTAAGTTATTTGATGATTTTAACTGCGTTTTTGCTAACGGTCATTTAATCGAAGATATCTATGCTTTGGCTGAGTGCGACTATATTGTCGGGCCGCCTAGTAGTTATACTATGTGGGCTTCTTTTTATGGCGAAAAACCTCTTTATATGCTCAAAAATATCAATAAAGTAATTAACTTGAAAGATTTTGTGCATTTTTATGAATGGGAAGGAATTTTTAATTATCGAGATAACTGGAACGAGAGTTTTTGGGAGTGGACGCACTAATGAAACTAGCAACTAAGGGATTTATCACTATTTTAACAGGTCTTTACTCTTTCCAAGATTGCGTTCATTTTCTGGCGTCCGTCAGGAAATTTCACCAGGAACCAATTATTATTTTAATAGATAGAGTACCTCGAATTTTATATCCTTTACTTCAGGTGTTTGGAAATGTCATATTGCAAAGAGCACCCTCTCACGAAAATCCTGTTTTAGCGTCGCGCCAAGCCAAGCTGTCTTTGTACGGGGAATCTCTGTTTGAGAAAACTATTTATATGGATTGCGATATTTGTTTGCTGTCGCCAATAGATGAGGTTTTCGGCTATCTTGATGAGGTGGATTTGTTGGTGACAGAAGATGTGCAGCCTGCGATTGCGAAAGCGAGCAATTTATTAAGAGTCAAGCAAGATATTCTGTCAACTTTGCAGTCTGTGGGATTGCCACTAAACAAAAATACCATTCAATACAATGGCGGATTTATTGCTTTTACGAAAAGCAGTACAAATCAGGAATTGTTCGCGGAATTTAAGAAATATTTCGAGATAGTAGTGGCGCATCAAAATGTGCTACTTTTGAAAGACCAGGGTGCTTTTGCTGCTGCTATTGAATCTGTGAAACCGCAAATGAGAACATTGTCCCCTGTGTACAACTATTTGGATAAGTGGAAAGATGCTTATGCGATCGACAAACCGATAAAAGTCATGCACTGCACCTACCCCTACCGCCCGCAGTACGCAAAGAACGTCACGCGATCGCTTTTTACTCGAATAGTCGATCGCACCGCTAAAATATTTTTACCAAATCAAATTAACAATCCCTGGCGCTTAAAATAAACTTGACCAACTTACTACTCTAGGCCGTGCAACATTATACCAAAGAATTATATCAATACTTACAAACAACCTCCTACGAATCAGCCATAGAAATTATCCCTATCCTTTGGGAATTCGTGCAGCCCAAACGAGTAATTGATGTCGGTTGCGGTACGGGGACTTGGCTGTCCGCATTCCAAGAATTCGGCGTTGAAGATTTTTTAGGAATAGACGGTGATTGGGTAGATATCAAAATGCTAGAAATCCCTGAAAACAAGTTTTTAGCATTAGATTTAACCCAACCTTTGCGCGTCCAACAACAATTTGATTTAGTTGTTTCTCTAGAAGTAGCAGAACACTTGCCCCCAGAGTGTGCCCGAGTATTTATAGAGTCTTTAGTGAAGCTTGGCCCAGTGATTTTATTCTCTGCCGCAGTACCATTTCAAGGGGGAACAAATCACGTTAACGAACAGTGGCCAGACTATTGGGCGAAACTCTTTCAAGAGCAAGGATATGTGGCGATTGACTGCATGAGACATAAAATATGGCAAAATGAGCGAGTTAAATGGTACTACGCCCAGAATATACTTATATTTGCGAATCGGGAATATTTAACAACAAATCCAGTCTTGCAAAAAGAGGCAGCGAGAACTAACATTTTTCAGCTTTCCTTAATTCATCCGCAGCTTTACTTGCGAACGGCATCAGCAGCTACCAAATTAAGACAAGAAATCAAAGATATTTTAGCCTTAAAAGATCCAAGGATTTCACTGAAAAAAATATTTTTTGCTTTGCTACCCTTGACAAAAGATCGTTTAAGCAGGAAAATAAAGCAACTTTTTTAATAAAAAATTACCAAGTGAAAGTTTCATTAGTGGTGAGCGATTTGTCTGGAGGAGGTGCAATTCGTGCTTTTCTACTAGCTCAAGTCCTAATCGAGCTTAAATGTGATGTAGAAGTTGTGGGATTTCAGTTTGGTAAGGAATTGTATGCTATTCCTCCGACAGGCATCCCCGTATGTGCGATACCGGGGAAAAACTATCCAGGGTTTTTGATGGATGTTCAAAAATTATTGAAAAAAATCGATGGGGATATTATTTATGCAGTGAAACCTAAGCCTACAAGTTTTGGTTTATCGCTGCTCAAAAAACTCGATACTCGCCGCCCTCTCATTTTAGACATTGATGACTGGGAACTTAGCTGGTTCGGCGGTGACGAATGGAAATATCGCCCTTCTTTTAAGCAACTTTATCGAGATATTTTTAAACACAATGGTCAATTGCGAGAACCGGATCATCCGCTATATGTCAAGTGGATGGAAGGTTTAGTTTCCCGTGCTGATGCTGTCACCGTTGATACAGAGTTTTTAAAACAGCGTTTTGGTGGTGTATATTTGCCTAATGGTAAGGATACTGAAATGTTTGACCCTGTTAAATACAATCCTGAATTGAGCAGAGAGCGTTACGGCTTGTCGGGCTATAGAGTTCTGATGTTTCCCGGGGCGCCGCGACCTCACAAAGGTGTTGAGGATGTTTTGATGGCCCTCGAACAGTTAAATGAGCCCGATTTAAAATTAGCGATCGTCGGCGGAAGTCCTTATGATGATTATGATGATAGACTTATGCAACAATGGGGTCGTTGGGTTGTTAAACTGCCAAAATTTCCTGTGGAAACGATGCCGGAAGTTGTAGCGGCTGCTCACGTTGTCGTTGTTCCTCAGCGAGACACTCTGACAGCGGTGGCTCAGTTTCCGCTCAAGCTGACAGATGGCATGGCAATGGCTAAGCCTGTTTTGTCTACGCGCGTGGGAGATATTCCTACAATTTTAGGCGGAACTGGTTATTTAGTCGAACCTAGTTCTCCCGATCAAATTTCCCAAAAAATTAAATGGATATTTCAAAATTTTACAGCCGCCAATTTCCAAGGAATGAAAGCTCGGGAAAGATGCGTGAAAAAATATAGTATTCAAGCAATGGCACCGATACTTTCAGATATAATTGCAGGTAGCTATAGGTGAAATTGAAGCGACTGAATGGAGGAAGAAAAACTGGCTGTAATTAAAGAATATTTTGAGATGCCGTACTGTTTAGCTGGGAATGCTTCATGTCTGCCAATAAGCTACTCCTAAAATTTGCGAGACGATATCCGGGCAGGATTGTGTTAACTGTGATGCTGGGCTTTGCTGGGGCTTTATTCAGCGGTATCAGCACTACTCTGATTGTACCAGTGCTTTTAATTTTTTTGGGGGAAGCTATCGAGCTGCGCGGCGCTCCACCTCTCATTAAAAGTTTGATGTATCCCTTTGAGGGAATGCCGGAAAATCAGCGTTTAATGTTGATGACCGGGGCGATTGTTCTGGCAATTATATTAAAAAATCTTGCTAGCTATATTAATACTTTAGTCGCCACTTCTCTGACGCGCTCTCTGACTTTTGATTTGCGAGAAGCAGGTTTGCGGTTGTTGTTAGAAGTAGATTTAGATTTTTATTCTAAAACTAAAGTCGGGGATTTGATTAATAGATTGGGCGGAGAGATTGGCCGGACTGCGAGTGCAGTTGGTACGGCAATTGGAATGTTTACTACCTCAGTCACTGTTTTGGTGTTTCTGGGTTTGCTGCTTTCTATATCGTGGAAGTTGACGTTGACATCTACGCTTTTGTTGGGATTGGTTGCTTGCACAAATCAATATATTATTAACCGTTCTAAGCATTTTGGTCTCGTGCTTTCTGAAATGTCGAAAGATTATTCGGTGAGGGTGCTGGAAACCATGACTGGGATTCGGCTAGTTAAGTCAACGGGTAACGAAGAAAGGGAGTATCAGCGGATTAAGCATTTAATTCAAAGGCGAGAACACGCG
Organism: Microcoleus sp. PH2017_05_CCC_O_A; assembly: GCF_020738785.1. Classification (NCBI taxonomy): domain Bacteria; kingdom Bacillati; phylum Cyanobacteriota; class Cyanophyceae; order Oscillatoriales; family Microcoleaceae; genus Microcoleus; species Microcoleus sp. PH2017_05_CCC_O_A. Next base: position 45,118 of record NZ_JAEQCB010000016.1, read on the forward strand.
GATTTTCAGGCTCAGGTAAATTATGCGGCGATTGCCCCAATTAACGAAGTTGTTAATTTGATCGTGATAATTTTGATTGTATTTATCGGTCGTACAATATTTGCTAATGAAATTGAGTCTATTTCAACTGTTCTGCTGACCTATTTATTGGTACTTTTTAGGTTAATTCCTTTGATTTCTCAGTTGAATAGCGGGCGGAGTCAATTTGCTAATACGTCAGCTAGCGTAGAAGTAGTTGATGATTTTTTGAGCTGCGATGAGAAGCCGTTTATGCTGAACGGTTCTGTGCCATACACTCATTTGCGATCGGGAATTAGTTTTAATAAAATATCTTTTAGTTATCCTAATCACAAAAATTTAGTTCTTCAAGGAATTGATTTATTTCTACCTTACGGCACTACTTTGGCTTTGGTAGGAACTTCGGGTTCTGGGAAGTCAACTTTGGCAGATTTACTGCCGAGATTTTACGATCCTACTGAAGGTAGTATCTCGATAGATGGTAGAGATTTGCGCGAATTTGAGCTAAAAAGTCTCAGAAAGGCGATGGGTATTGTTAGCCAAGATACGTTTTTGTTTAATGCTTCGGTGCGCGAAAATATTGCTTACGCTAGGCCCGATGCGACGGAGGCTGAAATTGTGGAAGCGGCGCAGGGGGCGAATGCTTATGAGTTTATTGAACGGTTGTCGGAGGGGTTGGATACTCAAATTGGCGATCGCGGTGTGATATTATCGGGAGGGCAGCGTCAGAGGATTTCGATCGCTAGAGCTTTGCTGCAAAACCCGGAAATCTTAATTTTAGACGAGGCAACGAGTTCGCTGGATACGGTTTCGGAAAGATACGTGCAATCGGCGATCGAGAAACTGAGTTGCGATCGCACAACCTTAGTCATCGCCCACCGCCTCTCCACAGTCCAAAAAGCCGACAAAATCGCCGTGATCGATCGCGGACAAGTCGTAGAAATCGGTTCTCACGAAGAATTGCTAGCCAAAGGAGGTTACTACACTCGCTTGTATTCAATGCAATTTGCCGAAGAAACCGCTCGCGATGAAGCTTTGATTAGAGGTTCTTACGAAATTCGCACTCGCCTGACTCCGATGATAGCTTACCTGAAGTTGCTAGTAGATGAAATGGTTGATTCTCCCGAAGAAAGAGATGAGTTAATCAGAGAATCATATCACTCGGCTGCTAATATTTTCAAAACTTTGGAATTTATAGAAAATACTATTAAACGTCAAGCAACAAAATAGTTATTGGTTATTAGTTATTTGTTATTAGAATAGTAGTGCGAGCGTCTCGCTCGCGATCCAGCCGCGAGGGAGACGCTCGCACTGAATCCAGTTTACCAATATACCAATTACCAATTACCAATTACCATTACCAATTCCAATGTCGAAATACTATGTATTTTTCACCAGAAATATCTTGCCACAACCGAATGTAGCCAGCTTAGTTCAAGTGGCACACTCAGCAAATGCCGCAGCAAATCTCGGTTATCCAGCAGTTTTGGTATATATCCGTAAAGGATGGAAGGCTTTTAATCCAGTTGATTGGTTTCATCCTTTTCAACCGAGAAAACCCGATGCAAAACTTGCTCAAATATACAATATTCAAGAGCAATTAAAAATAGCATACTTACCGATGCCGTGGCCGATCGACCTTTTGAACAGCAAGTGGACAAGTTCCAGTACAATAGTCTCAAAATACTACTTGCCAATTCACCTGCTGAAATCGACTAAAATTGTTCATACTCGCGACTGGAACTTTGTTAAAGCTGCCATTAAACACGGAATTCCTGCTATCTACGAACAACACCACCACGAAGATAAGAAATTTGAGCCGGAGGTTGTTAATAATCCTCTCTTTCAAATTGCTGTAACTGTTGCAGATACTGTGCGATACAGCATGATTCAAAATGGGATGCCAGCGGAAAAAGTCATTATGCTGCACAATGGTTTTAACCAGTTGTTTCTGGTGAGACAAACAGAAGCAGCCGAGAATTGGCGGCAGCGATTATTAGCAGGTGGAAGGCAATATTTAGCGGTGTATGCGGGTGGGCTGTACCCGTTTAAGGGTGTGGATATGCTGGTGGATGTGGCGCGGGTGTTGCCGGAAGTTCAATTTGCGATCGCCGGTGGTGACTCATCTCAAGTAACAGCATACCAGCAGTTAGCCACAGACAAGCAAGTCAAGAACATCAATTTTCTCGGCTACCTGCCTCAAAATCAACTACCCAGCTTGTTGCAAGCCGCCGATGTTTTGACTCACCCTCACTGTCAGACAGAGGCTGCGACATTCACATCTCCTTTGAAGTTCTTTGATTATATGGCATCGGGAACTCCTATTGTTGCGACGGAGATTGCATCTTTAATGGAATTCAAATCTGGAAATATAGCTGCCATTTGGTGCGAACCTGATAACCCGCACAAGTTCGCGCAAAGCATTCGAGATAGTTTAGCAAAATATCCGAGGAGAAGCGAAGGTTATGCAGAAACATTGGGTTTTGTCAAGCAATTTTCGTGGGAAAATAGGATCGAGAGGATTTTGAGTTATGTGGATGAAGAAGTGCGATCGCAAATTATTCATTAGTTTTGTATAATTTTAAATTACCTATTCCTAGCCCCGGCGGTTGAAACCGCGGCTACATAAACAAAGTCCGCCTCCGCGGACTAAGAGAGAAATGAACCCAATAATTATCAGCGCAATCACCACCTATCCAGGCATGAATCAAAGCGACTGGCTGTGGCAACAAACCCCCCACAACTTCGGCAAATGGGGCAACATTCAAATGCTCGCCAACCACCAGGAACCAGATTTTTTGGTCATGTATCAATTTGACTTTCCCCGGCAGCCGAAACAGCAGTTATGGCTCGACAAAATACGCCATTACAAGCATCCAACACCAGAAAATGACATTCGAGAAAAATTCCGAAATGTCCCCAAAGAACGGATTATTTATTTAATCCGAGAACCGCCTTTAGCAGAAGTAATTGAGATTACCAAAGCCAACTACGAACAAGCAAAACTTTATTGCGGTTACGTTTCCGGGCCGGATGATTTTGCGCCCAATCCCAATTATATGCCCGCGATTTGGTATCACTCAAACTCGTTTCGAGAATTGAATGAAATGCCACCACCAACTAAAACTAAATCCTGTTCTTGGATAACTTCGGGCGTTAGTCGCACAGCCAACCACCGACGCAGATTAGATTTTATCAATTTGCTGCAAGAAGCAGAATTAGATTTTGACCTTTACGGGCGAAACTTGCCAAGTTGGGCGCAGGGAAACGGCACGGTTAATAATAAATGGCACGCTGTCGCACCTTATTATTACAATTTGGCTGTGGAGAATTATGCAGAAAATGATTGGTATGTCAGCGAAAAACTTTGGGATGCTTTATTAGCTTGGAATTTGCCGATTTATTACGGCGGTGCGGCGGCGGATAAGTTGTTGCCGGCGGGAAGTTTTTTGCGGCTTCCCAGTTTGGATGAGAAGGGAGTAGAATTTATTAAAGAGGTGATTGCTACGCCGGATTGTTGGCATGAAGCGAGGGATAAAATTGCTGAAGCTAGGCAAATCATTCTCCACGAATTGAACTTGCTCAATTGGCTGTCTAATTTTGCATCTTAGGAAATAGTACAAAAAATAGGTTCGTAGTGCGGACTGAAGTCCGCAGCCGGAGAGCGGACTGAAGTCCGCACTACGAACTAACCTTAGTTATTACGGTCAATAGATAGGACATGATATGAAGGGAATTTGCACGCTAGCAAACGATGTAGTTTACGACCAACTAATTGCTTTACTCAACAGTATTGAAGTAATTTTAGGTTCAAATATTCCTGTCTGTATTTATCCTTTCGACGAGCATATAGAACAAATCAAAGCAGAAATCATTAACCGTCCCAACGTGTTTATTTATGAAGATACTGCATCAATTCAGCGATGGGATGAATTTATGCAAGCCGCCGCACCTGAGCGCTTAAATCGCAAAAAGTTCCGGCTTTACGGCGCGCACCGCCGCTTTTGCGCTTTCGACGGCCCGTTTGCCAAGTTTATTTACATGGATGCTGATACTTTAGCAATGAATTCGCTAGATGCGGTTTTTGATAAATTAGATAAATATGATTTTGTGGTTTATGATTTTCAATTTCGCGACCCAACTAAAGTATATAACATTCAGTCGCCAAAACTGCTGGAAGTTTTTGAGCAAAATCGGCTCGACTCGGAAATATTTTGTTCTGGATTTTACGCCAGCAAGCAAGGAGTTTTTGACCGTGATACTAGAGAATGGCTGTTAGGTAAACTGCTATCTGGGGAGGCGGAAATTCTCTATGCAGGTGCGGGAGAACAGCCGTTGCTCAATTATATGGTGATGAAAACGGGGATGAACAGCTATAATTTTGGTTGCAGTCTCCCGGATGATGAAAAAACTGGTTGCAGTGTCACTTCCCCACATTTTCAAACCCGAGATAACATTTTGTACGACAAGGGAAATCGCCTGACTTACCTTCATTATATTGGGGTGCAGCCGGATTTAATTCGGAGAGTTTGTGCTGGCGAAAATATTGAGTTTCCCTACCGCGATTTGTTTCTACATTACCGCTATCTCCGCGAACCCTCGAAGCGGCCGGTTTTTAGGGAACCGCTAAAGTCTTATGCTGATATTTCTGCGCCGAGTTTGCTAGAAAGAGTCTTGAGAAGGTTGAGGATAAATTTATGAGTCGCGGTATTTATATTGTTGCTAATGATAAGGTGATGGAAAGTGCGATCGCCCTTTTAGCCAGCATACGCCTGTACAATTGTCAAGTACCAGTTTTTTTGATCCCGTTTGACGACAATTATCTGCAAGTCGCCGCCGCCCTCAGCAGCCTCTATGGTGTGCAATTGTACCCAAATCTGGGGTTTGTGGAACAGTTTACCAGGGAAATTGGCCAAATATTCGATCGCAACTTTCTAGCCCTTCCCAACAAAATGCGGAAACTCTGCGCCTGGTTTGGCCCCCTCGACGAATTTCTGTACATCGATACCGACATCATCGTCTTTGAAGACATCGCAGCCAACCTCAACAAACTCTCAGAAGTAGACTTTTTTTGCTGCGACTATCACCACCTCAGCGAAAAACTGCGAAATGTATTTTCACCCATTGTCAAAGAACAAAATATCTTTACCGACTCACAGCTTCAAGATGTATTCAACAGCGGTTTTTGGGCTTCCCGAAAAGGCACGATTGCAGAATCGCAAATGTATGAAATTTTGCGAGAATGTTCGGAACATCGAGAATATTTTGACTTTACTCAAAATGTCACAGACCAGCCTATACTAAATTATATGATTCTCAAGTTAATTTTCAAACGCTGGAATCTTGTTAAAGATTCAGCAGCAGAACCTGGAAGCTGGGCTGGTTCTACACATTTTCAGGAAATAGATTATGTGCTTTATGACAAAGGCAAAAGATTAAAATATATTCACTGGGCTGGAATACCAATTAAATCCGGTACTCCTTATTGGAAACTTTGGCAACATTATCGTTATTTGGATGAAAGAAAACCAAATTTAATGCAAAAAATCCTTCGGCCTTTCAGTAGATGAGGATAAACTGATATGTTATATTATTATCAACAAGCTTTGAGGAACAGGCAAGATGCCTGTTCCACAATTCATAAATTTTATTGTGGTTTTGACTTTAAACAAGCTTTGAGGAACAGGCAAGATACCTGTTCCACAATTCATAAATTTTATTGTGGTTTTGACTTTAAACAAGCTTTGAGGAACAGGCAAGATGCCTGTTCCACAATTCATAAATTTTATTGTGCTTTTAACTTTAAACAAGCTTTGAGGAACAGGCAAGATGCCTGTTCCACAGTCAATCATTTTTATTGTGGTGTGGGCATCTTGCCCGCACCTAAACAGTTACTTATTAACCAACTATGACTGATGGTATTTATATTCTAGGCAATGATGTGGTTTTTGATCACTTAGTCGCTTTATTGAATAGTCTCGAAGTTAATGGGGCGAAAACTATTCCTGTTTGCATCATTCCCTACGATGATAATTTGCAAAAAGTTCGAGTAGAAATTGCCTCGCGAAGCAATGTTACTCTATTTGACAATGCCGATTCCATCCAATTTTGGGAAGACTTCGCGACTGTAGTTTGGACATCTCACCAAAAAGCTCAAAAAGTTTGGCAAGCTAAAGGTTGGGCGCAAGTTCACTGTTTGGGAATGCACCGAAAATTTTGCTGTTTTGATGGCCCTTTTGACAAATTTGTCTATTTTGATGCGGACACTCTGTTAATGGGTTCTCTGGATTATATTTATCAAAAACTTGATGAATTTGATTGGGTAGCTAACGATTTTCAATACAAATCTGACCTCAATTATGTCTTTGATTTATCATCAGAAAAACTCGCAGCATTTTTTGAGATTGAAAAACTGGAATCTCAGATTTTTTGTGCTGGTTGGTTTGCTGCAAAAAAAGGTATTTTAAATCGCAATAACTTAGCCGAACTTTTAGATAAATTGACTTCAGGAGAAGCAGAAATTTTGTCTTTGCGGGGAACTGACCAACCTTTATTTAACTATTTAGTCGCCCGCAGCGCTATCTCTTTTTATAATTTTGCTTATCATCAACCTGCACTGATAACGGGAAATCATTGGTCTTCTCAATTTGATGTGATAGATTATGTTTTATACGACAAAGGACGGCGGCTGACTTATTTGCATTACATGAGTATTTCGGCTGCAAAATTTACTCGATTGTGTGCGGGCGAAGATGTTGAGATTCCTTACCGCGATGTATTTCTGCACTACCGCTATTTGAATTCGCCGGAAACACGACCAAAACTCGCGCCTCCCAATTTGTTACTGCGCTTGCAGAGGAATTTCAAAAGTTGGGGTATTCAAAGGGTTAATAATGTTCTATTTAAGTTGCGGATTTTAATAAAGAAGGACTAAAGTCCTTACTACGAACCAACCCTCTTCGTTATAAAAGAGGGTTGATGTTTAACTATGGTTCTTCAAAAAAAGAATCCAAGTCTAAGGCTTGGGAACCTCCGCGTTGTAGTTCAATTAAAACTTTGGCTAGTTGAGTCCAAACTAGCCATGCTGTTAGTAGTGTCAGCGGCAGGGCTAGAACGTAGGACAGTAATTTGGGGAAGCCGAATATCTCCATTCCTGAAGCTAAAAATACGCAAATTCCGCCGGCCATTCCCAAAAAAGGCAACTGCAATTGTAGACCTTTTAGGTTGGACAAAGTACGGCTAGAACGATTTTTAGACCAGAGTTCTACGGCTTGTTTGAGAGTTGCTTCAAAGGCTAAGCCTGATGCCATACCTGCTATTAATCCAGCGGTCATTAAAAAATAGGGAGGTTCTGGAAAGTAATACACGAATAATTCTTTTGGGGTAATGGGAAAATTGGGAATTGGGAATTGGGAATTGGGAATTGGGAATTGGGAATTGGGAATTGGGAATTGGGAATTGGCAAAAGTAGAATTATTTTTCTTCCTTCTTCCTTCTTCCTTCTTCCTTCTTCCTTCTTCCCTCTTGCTTCTTCCTTCTAATTAAAATCGATTCAGCGCGGCTGTTCCTGCTGTGGAGAACTCTGTCAAAGCGCCTAAAGCAACGTTGAACAAGCGACTTGGTTGCAGGTCTTCTTTGACTAAGTTCCAGAGGCTGCCAACTTCTTCGGTGTGAATTCGATCGTCCTCAATCAAGGCTAACATTACCTGGCGTCTCAAAAACGACCCTTCCTCTGACAGCAAAAATTGCAAGCCGAGTTGGGCTGTGGGTAGCAGGTCGAAACTGCGATCGGATCTGGCGATCGCAATCATCTCCTCTAATCTATTCCACTGGAATTTGCCATCTTTGAATAATACCTCAATCAGGCGACGGCGCAATGCCGGAGATTCTCCGTTTAACAAACGTCGGGCTACATAGGGATAGGCTACCTCAACTATCTTGAAATCTGGATTGAGGCTAAGGGCTAAACCTTCTTCTGTGACGAGAGACCGAATAATTAAGGCAAATTTGGCGGGGACTCGGAAAGGATAGTCGTACATCAACTCCGAAAACTCGTCTGTAATCGTCTTGAAGTTAAAGTCTCCTACCTTTTCGCCGACGATATCGCCGAGGACAGATTCCAGCGCCGGGACGATCGGCATAATATCTGTATCTGGTGTCAAAAACCCAAGTTTTACAAAATCCTGGGCTAACTCTAAATAATCTTTGTTGATCAAGTGAACGACAGAATCAACCAAAGTTTCTTTAGTTGTTTCTTCCATCTGATCCATCATCCCAAAATCGATGTAAGCCATGCGGCCGTCCGCTAAGGCAAACAGATTTCCTGGATGGGGGTCTGCGTGAAAAAAACCGTGTTCCAGTAACTGCCGCAAACCGCTGCGAACTCCGATTTCAATTAAGCTATTAGTGTCTAAACCGGCGGCTTTGACACTTGCCATATCTGTTAGCTTGATACCGTCAATCCATTCGAGAGTGAGAACGCATTTTGCAGTATAGCGCCAGTAAATGCTCGGAACTTTTACGGTCGGGTCGTCGGCAAAATTGGTCGCAAATTTTTCGGCGTTGCGGCCTTCGTTGATATAGTCAATTTCCTCGAATAATTTAATACCGAATTCATCGACTATTAAACAGAGGTCGTGACCGAGATTTAGTGGCAACAACGGGCCCAACCATCCAGCAGCCCAGCGCATTAAGTAAAGGTCAAGGCTCAAGATTGGTAGCAAATTCGGTCGCTGAACTTTGACTGCTACTTCTTCTCCGGTGATTAAACGGGCTTTATAAACTTGACCGAGACTGGCGGCGGCGACTGGTTCGGGGGAGATTTCGCTGTAAGTTTCGCTGATTTTGCGATCGAGTTCTGCTTCAATAATCTCAAATGCTCGCACCGAATCAAAGGGCGGCAGTTGATCCTGAAGTTTGATTAGTTCTATGAGAAAGTCTTTGCGGATTAAGTCTGGTCTAGTAGACAGGGCTTGGCCGACTTTAATGAAAGTGGGGCCTAAGCGAGTGAGTATTAGTCGCAGATGGGCGGCGCGTTCCGGCTGGTGGGCGGCAACTTCGTGCTGCCAACTGTCCCACAGCATTCCGAGTACGAAGCCTGCAAATGACCAAATAACGGTTATTGCTCGCCAAATTGCTTTCCAAGGACGGTTGCGGTAATATTGGGCTATCGCCTGTGGATCGTAGCGTCTAGCCTGAGTGAATTGATACTGAGGCACTCGTTTATTTTCCTCTTGTTTTATGAAAATTGCAGCTTAAATTGAGATTGGGCATCGGGCATCGGGCATCGGGCATCGGGCATAAAAGCATCGGGCATCGGGCATCGGGCATCGGGCATCGGGCATCGGAAGTCGAAAGTTAAAACCTTCTTCCGTCTTCCTTCTTCCGTCTTTCTTCTTCCTTCTTCCTTCTTCCTTCTTCCTTCTTCATCATTGACCGATCGCAAATTTTAGGCGAGCGGAAAATGCACCCGTTGAAGGCGGATTGCCAGCCTAAATTTGTTTCTTTTCATTAAATATAGTACTTGACACTCCTCGACTATCAAGGTACGAGGATTCTTGGGCTGAATCGTGCCTCTACCAACAATGTCAGTTTTGGTCTTACAGTTTCATGTCTAGTCCGACTACACCTTTTACAGCAAGCACTCTTACGGACTACTCCCCAAGCGTAAATTCGCGTGTGTCCCACGCTATTTGATTTTTATTTGCTCTTACCGTGTGGATTTGGTTTTTACCATTGACGGTTAAAGATTTTGAGATCCCGGAGTAGGACGTTCAACCTGTTTCCTCACGTTCTCACGGTCAGCAACCTACGAATACTATAGCAGAAAGCCGTCAAGCTTATGACGGGGTTTTAAACCCAAATTTCTGATAAAAGTACAAGTGATCAGTCAAAACACTTAATATGTTTTCCTGACCGCTGCACCAGTACGACACTGCAACCCTACAATTCCTCTATTCTCAGGTATTTCTTTCGATCGGGCGATCGCACAAAAGCCACTAAATCCTATCCGCCCTTTGCCAAACAATCTTTCAGCCCGTAAATTGCCCTCTCCTGTTGATCCCTCGAAAGTTCCGGGAACATCGGCAAAGACAAGACTTCGCGACAAACTTGCTCAGCTACAGGCAACTGACCGGCTTGATAGCCCAAAGATTTGTAAACAGGTTGCAGGTGCAAAGGTAACGGATAGTAAACCATCGAACCGATGCCGGATTCCTGCAACTTAGTCCGCATCGAGTCGCGGAAATTACCAGAAGGATTTGGCGCGCCTTCTGGACTTGTCAGCCGGATTGTGTCTTGACTTGTCAAGCGAATTGTATATTGATTCCAAACAGGCTTGGCTGCTGGCAATTCCTTGGGGACAGCAACTCCGGGCACGCGGGAAAGAAATTCGCTATAAACGGCTGCTTTCTCGCGCCGTTGGGAGTTCCAACTGTCGAGATACCGCAACTTAATGCTGAGAATCACCGCTTGCAGGGCATCCAGACGGCTGTTGTAGCCTATTTCCTCGTAAAAATACCTAGAAGACTGTCCGTGCTCCTTAAGCATACGCATGGAAGCTGCCAGGGCGCGATCGTTTGTTGTCACCGCGCCGCCGTCACCGCAAGCGCCTAAATTTTTGGTCGGATAAAAGCTGAAGCAGCCCACATGGCCGATGCTGCCGACTTTTCTAGACTCCCACTCGGCCCCGACAGACTGGGCGCAATCTTCGATGACGGCTAAGTTATGCTTGGTGGCAATTTCCATCAACCGAGTCATGTCTGTGGGTTGTCCGAAAATGTGAACCGGCATAATTGCCTTGGTTTTGTCGGTAATTGCCGCTTCCAAAAGTTCGACATCCAGATTAAAAGTCCCGCTGTCAATATCGACAAATACGGGAGTTGCACCCACAGCGCTAATTGTTTCAGCGGAAGCGAAGAAGGTAAAAGGAGTGGTAATTACTTCGTCGCCGGGGCCGATTTTGAGAGCTCGCAAAGCCAAAATTAGGGCATCGGTGCCGGAGTTGCAGCCAACGCAGTCGGAAACGCCTGTGTAGTTGGCAAACTCTTGCTCAAAACTCTTGACGGCGGGGCCGCCGATGTAGCCGCCAGAGGCGAGCACTTTTTGTACCGCAGCGCCGATTTCGTCGCCAATCTGGGCGTACTGCTGGGTTAAATCGAGGGGGGGAACGTTATTCACTCTTGACACCACAAATTGCAACCATTATCAAAGCAAATTCTTACAGCAAAACTGTTTCTCAGAAACCTTTATTCAAATATCTTATAGTTGGACGGGCAAACAATCACTTTATCGAAAGGGAGCGCGGATGTTAATTCTGCTAGATTTTACTGATTTGGGTTGGGCTTTGGGGATGGTGGCGATCGCGATCGGGCTTTCGGCGTGGCAGGGATTGGGGTTGGAAGGGGCTCTGGCGATCGCGGCGGGGCGCACCCTAATCCAGCTAATCGGAGTCGGCTACGTGCTCGCCGTGGTGTTTGCGCCGGAGGGGAAAAATCCGTGGCTGGTGTTAGCAGTGTTAGCAATCATGCTGGCCACGGCTAGCATGGTGGCCACCAACCGGATTAGCAAAAAAATCAAGCACTTGCTGCCGTTAGTTGTGGGTTCGATATCGATCGGTACGGCGTTTACTCTGGCCTATACACACTTACTAATTTTGCAACCTGACCCCTGGTACGAACCGCAGTATTTGATTCCCCTAGCGGGGATGATTTTGGGCAATGCGATGAACTCAGGGGCGATCGCTGGTGAAAGACTTGTGAGTACAGTTAACAGCAGCCAATTAGAAATAGAAACCCATTTAAGTTTAGGATCGACTCCGCAGCAAGCAGTAAAACAGTACCGCAAAGATGCGATCAAAGCTGGATTAATCCCCACATTAAACACAATGACAGTCGTAGGTATCGTAACATTACCGGGAATGATGACGGGTCAAATGTTGAGCGGTGTCAGTCCTTTGGATGCAGCATCTTACCAAATTTTGATTATGTTTGTGTTGGCGCTAGCAACTTTAATAGCAACTCTGTTGTTGACTGAGGGATTGTGCCGGAGTTTTTTTAATCAAGATGCACAATTAATCAAATGGTAAGGTTCGTAGTGAGGACTTCAGTCCGCATTCATGAAGGACTAAAGTCCTCACTATGAACCAATTTTATTGCGTGCGCCACAAAATAACTCATTTTCGATATAATGGTAATAAGGTTTGTAGTGAGGACTTCAGTCCTCTGAATTTGATGCGGACTAAAATCCTCACTACGAACAAATTTGATTGGAGACTTCGTCATGATTCAAACTGCAACTAAACCAGTAACCTTTGAAGAATTTCTGGACTGGAAACCTGAAAACGGACGTTACGAACTGCACAATGGAGAGATTGTTGAAATGTCACAGCCATTAGGAGACCATGAAGAAGTTATCGGTTTTTTAGCCTCCGAATTAACTGCTGAGTTTAGAAAAGAAAAACGTCCATACTTCATCCCCGGAAAAGCATTAATTAAGCCACCAGAAAACGAATCAGCTTATTCGCCGGATATTCTGATATTAAATCGCCCCAACTTAACATCAGAACCTTTGTGGAAAAATTTTTCAACCGTAACTCAAGGAGCATCAATTCCGCTGGTTGTTGAAGTCGTTAGCACGAATTGGCAAGATGACTACATAAAAAAGGTAGGTGAATACGAACTAATCGGCATTCCCGAATATTGGATTGTGGATTATCTCGGTTTGGGCGGCCGTCGATTTATTGGGAATCCCAAGCAACCGACTATTTCGATTTATCGGTTGATTGATGGCGAGTATGAAGTTAGTCAATTTCGGGGAGATGATAGGATTGAGTCGCCAACTTTTCCAGAGTTGAAGTTGACGGCACAACAGATTTTTCAAGCGGGATTGAGTGAAGGATAAAATTGCTGGAAATAACGATATCGGGTAGGGACACGGCAATGCCGTGTCCTCTATTTCATCGCCGTGTTGTCTATTTCAACCGCCCGCTGATATAACCGATGAGGCTAGACCAATTTCTAGGCTTTGCGCTTGATTAAAACGCTAATAAATTGTCCCGGCTTTGGGCCTCGCTGCAACTTACTCCAATCGCCGACGGTGGCGAATCCCAGCCTGTACAAGGTGTGGATGGTTTCTAATACGGTTTTCTGGGAACCGACAACCGTTATCTGCACGATTTCCTGTTCGGATACTGCACAGCCGTCATTTGGCTGCACGGAAGAGTTATCGTCAGGCACGAATTCCTGTGACATAATTATGGTCTCCTGGTTTTTGGTTGTTTTCTGGGAGGAAAACCCAAAAACCCAGCCGCCCCGCATACTAACAAAAGGCAGGGCGGCGACAGAGAATGCTAAGATTCTCGATCAGCCTCCAGACTGCTCATCTCAGTTTGGCGGTTAGCTGTCCGTTGCTGCTGGTTACAGCTTCGGACAGTGCAACTAGATTTTCGGGCGATCGTGGCTGCTTCATCTTCGAGCAAAGCAACCTTAATTTCACAGCGTAGCGGCTTCTGGGGCCGCCGTCAATACATTTAAGATTTTAGATTTTCGTCCCACAACTCGGACACTGCTGCACCATCAGCTTTTAATGCTCCATCTTTACGATGACCTAAATATCTGGGAGGACGGAATCCTAAGCTTTGTTGGAAATTATCTATAACCCACATTCCGCAGATGTGGGTCGGATTTTTTTATCAGTTGTGAAAACTTGGAAGCCAAACGCTTTTGGGCTGAAATTATGCAGTGTTAGCCTT
>NZ_JAEQCB010000149.1:0-12280 GCF_020738785.1 Microcoleus sp. PH2017_05_CCC_O_A
GTCAGTTTCATGATAGATTTTAGAGACATAAGATACGCTGCACACTGAAATTATCTTTGGGTCATTATAGGATCAATCATTCTGTGGTGCTCCCTTAAGTCTCTAATCCACCAAACAAAGCGGGTTTCAGCCGAATGCGCAAGCGCGCAGCAAGGCGGTCGCGTGTTGTCAACAAGTGTAGATTGTTGACAGCACATCACGAGAAAATAGGAGCTTGATATGGCTGTTAAATCATTACTGAGCAGCGTTACCAAGATTCCCAGTAAGCTTTCGTTGCGAACTGTTCTTATTGTGCCACTGGTACTGCAAATTCTAGGCATCGTGGGGTTTGTTGGATATCTTTCATTTAAGAATGGAGAACAAGCAGTTAACGAGCTTTCAACCCAAATACGCCAGGAAACCAGTGCTCATATTCAATCTTATATAGAAAGCTATTTGGAAACTCCCCACCTCGTCAATCAAGTGAATGTTGAAGCGATCAAATCGGGGCATTTAGATGTGTTTAATGTGAAAGACACTAAATTATTAGAACGGTACTTTGCTCGACAGCTTCAAGTGTTTAAATCAGTGAGTTACATTAGCGTGTCAAATGAGCAAGGTGGAATCATTGGAGCGAGTCGCCACAAAACCAATTTGACAGTCGGTAGTACGGGAAATTTTGTTAAAGGTGATTTCGCTATTTACACCTCAGATAGCAATGGAAATCGGAAGAATCTGTTGAGTCTGAATCCAAACTATGATACCCGAACTAGACCTTGGTACATCACGCTCGCTCAAGCAGGGAGACCCGCATGGAGCAAGATTACTACTTATACGGATAACAATGTAGGCCTTACCTCTGGCGTTCCTTTCTTTGACTCAACAGGAAAATTGGCAGGAATTTTAACAACTGATTTGGCAATCTCACAGATTAGTACTTTTTTGCAAGGATTAAGAATCAGCGATTCGGGAGCAATGTTTGTAATTGAGCGATCAGGTTTGATGGTAGCATCTTCTACTTCTGAGAAGCTATATATTTTAAACCAAAATCAGCAGAATGCTCAACGACTTAAGGCAATCGAAAGCACAGTTCCTTTAGTCCGAGAAACTGCTAAATATCTAAGCGATCGTTTTGGGGATTTTGACAAAATTAGTGGAAGTCAACAAATTGATTTTACGAATGATGGGAAGCGCCACTTTTTACAACTAAGTTCTCTAAAAGATGAAAGAGGGATCGATTGGCTAATTATAGTTGTTGTACCTGAAGACGAGTTTGTCAAGCAAATTCATAGCAATACTCTCACTACTTTTTTACTATGTATCGTTGCCTTGGTAGTAGCGGTATTAATCTGCATCCAAACAATTCGATGGATTACCCAACCAATTCTCAGCTTAAATCAGTCAGCGAAGGCACTAGCGAAGGGTAATTGGCAACAAACTGCTAATACAGAACGCTCCGACGAATTAGGGGAGTTGGCAAAGTCATTTAATACAATGACTCATGAATTACAAGTTTCATTTGATGAAATGAAGACATTAAATGAAGCTCTGTCGCAAAATGAGAAGCTTTTAGAGAATTACAATCGGACTCTTGAGCAGCAGGTGTCAGAACGAACAGCCGACTTCAAAAAAAGTGAGGCTACACTGCGCGATGTCTACGACGAACTGCGCTTACGCGAACAAGAATTGCGACTGATCACCGATGCACTACCAGTTTGCATCTTTTATACAGATGCCAATCAGCGCTATCGCTTTGTCAATCAGACCTGTGAAGTTTGGTTTGGGCGTAGTCGAGATCAAATTCTTGGTAAGCTGAACCGTGAGATATTGGGTGAGGTGGCTTATCAAGCTGTTGAACCGTATATTAAGCAGGTGTTGGGAGGACAAATCACGACCTATGAATCAGAACTTTCCTATTCGTCTGGCAAAAAACATATCAGTGCTGTCTATATCCCCGATTTCGATCGCAATGCTCAAGTGAGAGGATACTATGGTTTGATTACAGACATTAGCGATCGCAAACGCGCTGAGGAAGCCTCAATTTTAGAAGAACGCAACCGCATGGCGCGAGAAATCCACGATACACTAGCGCAAGCGTTTACTGGCATTCTGCTGCATATTGGAGCGGCGACGGAGCAGATTACAAAAAATCCAGAGAGGGCTCAGGCTCACATGGAAACAATCGATGAATTAGCCCGAACTGGACTGGCTGAAGCTCGGCGATCAGTTACCACCCTCCGACCAAAACTGTTAGAGGAGGGAGACTTATATCGTGCCCTCACCCATCTAACCGTTCAAATGAAATCTTCCACAAACACTCACATCACCTGTGAAATCATCGGTGTTGTCTATGCTTTATCACCAGATGTTGAAAATAACCTCTTACGCATTGGCCAAGAAGCATTAACCAACGCCATTAAATATGCCCATGCTAGCGTAATTCAACTTGAATTAGTCTATGAGGAGACGCAGTGTCTTTTAAAGATTAAAGATGATGGACAGGGATTTCAAGTTGACCAAGTGTACCCAATGAAGGGATTTGGTTTATTGGGGATGAGTGAACGGGTTGAGCAGATTGGTGGTGAATTAATCATCCATAGTCAGCCCGATCGGGGTACAGAGATTATTGTAATCGTGAATCGGGAGTAGACAGTTATGAGCCAACCAGCGGTCATTCGGATTCTGATTGTGGACGATCATGCCATCGTCCAGCAAGGATTAGCAGCCATCATCAATGAAGAAGAAGATATGACTGTGATTGGTCGTGCTCAAGACGGTATTGAGGCGCTCCAATTGTTCCGTCAAGTGCAACCAGACGTAACCTTAATGGATTTACGAATGCCCCAAATGGGAGGAGTGGAAGCCATTACTGCGATTTGTGCTGAATTTAAAACGGCTCGCATCATTGTAGTGACGACATACGATGGAGATGAAGATATTTATCGGGGATTACGGGCAGGTTCAAAGGGTTATCTGCTCAAAGACTGTAAGCCTAAGGAACTGCGAACTGCTATTCGTACCGTTCACAACGGGCAGCAGTATATTCCACCTCATGTTGGTGCTAAGTTGGCACAGCGAATGACTAATCCAGAGTTGACCGATCGCGAATTAGATGTGTTGCGATTAGTGGCACAGGGTATGAGCAATCTGGAAATCGGTGCTGCCTTAAGTGTTACTGAAAGCACCGTCAAATCGAATATCAACCGCATTTTAAGCAAGTTGGGAGCCAAAGATCGCACTCAGGCAACCATTATTGCCTTAAAACGAGGGATTGCTAGCCTATAAGAATGTCATAGGAACTTAAGTTTGCTATGAACCTGAACTTAAGTTTGATATAAACCTAATACCTCAGATTGCCTAATAATTGATCTTTTTGTTGATTCAAATATAGCCCCTGAATTGACGACAGATTTGAGTTAGTCCCCTAAATTAAGGACATACAAACAATTGTAGGTTTGAGGAAAAGAGATTTCACAGTACAGCTTGTACGATGAACGCTCTTTCCTTCAGAGGTTTAGCATGAGTCACGATATTTCTGAAGCATCGGGCGATCGCAACCAGTTAGTTGAATCACCCTCTGCGCGAGACCATCGACAAGGATCGCTCAATGCCAGAGTTGTCCTAGTTGAGTATGGAGATTATCAATGTCCTCAATGTGGAGAACTTTACGTCTTAATTGAGACCATTTATGGGCAGCTTAATGGAACATTTCCAGAGGAAAATTATCTCTGTTTTGTGTTTCGACAGTTCCCACAACCTCAAATCTATCCTCAAGCTCAAAAGGCGGCAGCGGCGGCGCTAGCAGCAGGGGCACAGGGTCAGTTTTGGCAGATGCACGACATGCTGTTCAACCATCAACAAGCTTTAGGCAACGGCTATTTGGTGGAGTATGCCGATCGCCTGGGACTCAATATTCCCCAGTTTTTACAAGAGATGACTCGACAAGTGTATGTCGATCGCATCAACAAAGATATCGAAAGTGGCTTGCAAAGTGGAGTAACAACTGCGCCAGCACTGTTTATTAATGGAACTCGATATCGCGATCGCTGGAACATTGAGCAATTGATTACAGCTATCGTCACGGCAAGTCCCTAAATTTGTTGATTCTTAGAACCAAACAACATATCACTGAGGATAAATGCAGCTCGTTAAGCTGTAAAACCACCACAAACTCATAAGAGGTAATCTCATGACCACATTTCATACCGTTTCGATCGATCATTTAGATATTCAAGCAAAAGCTACAAAGCTCTATTCCAGTCGCATCGATCTACCCACTGAAAATCGCACTCAAATTATTGCCCTGCTCAATTTTGCTTTGGCTCTGACTCTCGACCTAAAAACACAGGTTAAGCACGCACATTGGAATGTCAAAGGCATGAATTTTTACCAATTGCACCAACTGTTCGACCAGATCGCCACTGAGCTTGATGAATATGTTGACACGATCGCCGAACGAGTTACCACCCTCGGCGGCACTGCAATGGGCACCGTCCGCATCGCTGCCAGCACATCTACTCTCCCCGAATATCCTGACGATATCATCGATGGCAAAGATCATGTGATAGCGATCGCCAATCGCCTTGCTCCCTATGCCAAAATCATGCGAGAAACAATCAATCTAACTAACGATTTAGAAGATGCGGATACTGCCGATCTTTTCACCGAAATATCGCGCACGGTGGATAAATATTTATGGTTTTTGGAAGCACATTTACAGGGCAATTAAAAATACTGTTTCCAAGATTGGTGAGAATAATAATATTTCTGATGACCTCTATGAAATGAAAAAGGAGACAGAAAAATGAGCACAATCACGACCAAAGATGGTACACAGATTTACTACAAAGATTGGGGTGCTGGACAGCCTGTTGTTTTCAGTCATGGCTGGCCCCTAAATTCTGATAGTTGGGAAGCTCAAATGCTATTTCTCGCTGACCACGGATTTCGCTGCATTGCTCATGACCGACGCGGACATGGGCGATCGAGCCAACCTTGGCACGGTAATGAGATGGACACCTATGCTGACGATCTCGCCGAGTTGATTGAAACCCTAGATCTGAAAGGTATTACCTTAATTGGCTTCTCCACTGGTGGCGGAGAAGTAGCCCGCTATATCGGTCGTCACGGCACTGCACGAGTCGCTAAAGCTGCGCTAATCTCTGCCGTACCACCGTTGATGCTGAAGACAGAGAATAACCCTGACGGACTTCCCATCGAGGTTTTTGACGGGCTGCGTGCTGGTTCTCTCGCCGATCGATCGCAACTCTACAAAGATATCGCTAGTGGACCATTCTTTGGCTTCAACCGTCCGAATGCCAAAGTCTCACCAGGTGCGATCGACTGGTTCTGGTTACAGGGAATGCTGGCGGGGCATAAGAACACGTTCGACTGCATCAAGGCTTTCTCAGAGACAGATTTCACGGAAGATCTGAAAAAGTTTGATGTTCCAACCCTGATCGTTCATGGCGATGATGACCAGATTGTGCCGATTGGGGCTGCTGCGATCGCTGGCGCAAAATTGGTGAAAAATGCCACCCTAAAAATCTATCCAGGCGCACCTCATGGACTAACTGACACGCATAAAGATCAGCTTAATTCAGACCTTCTGTCGTTTCTCAAGGAGTGACTCTGATCTGCTGATGTAAGACCCATGTTGCATATCCGAAAGGTATCTTCTTGTGTTCTCGCAACCTGTTTTAGATAACTCTTTCCAACTCCACAACTATAGGACTCACCATGAAAAAACTAGAAGGAAAAATTGCAGTCGTGACGGGTGCATCTAAAGGCATCGGAGCCTCGATCGCCAAACATTTGGCAGCCGAAGGTGCAGCCGTAGTCGTCAACTACGCCTCTAGCAAAGAAGGAGCCGATCGCGTGGTTGATGAGATTTCTAGCGCTGGTGGGAAGGCGATCGCAGTTCAGGCAAATGTGTCCAAAAAAGCAGAGATCGAACATCTGTTTGCACAGACGCAGCAGGTCTTTGGCAGGCTCGATATCCTAGTCAACAATGCTGGCATTTATGAATTTGCCCCACTTGAATACATCACGGAAGCGCACTTCCACAAGCATTTCGATCTGAATGTGCTGGGATTGATCCTCACCTTGCAGGAAGGAGTAAAGCACTTCGGACCAGAGGGCGGCAGCATTATCAACATTAGTTCGATCGTGAGCACCCTCGCGCCCGCGAACGGCTCGATCTATAGCGCCAGTAAAGCGGCTGTTGATGCTATCACAAAGTCGATCGCGAAAGAACTAGGACCACGCCACATCCGCGTCAACGCCATTAATCCTGGCATGGTGGAGACGGAGGGTTCTCACACAGCGGGAATGACC
Organism: Microcoleus sp. PH2017_05_CCC_O_A; assembly: GCF_020738785.1. Taxonomy (NCBI): domain Bacteria; kingdom Bacillati; phylum Cyanobacteriota; class Cyanophyceae; order Oscillatoriales; family Microcoleaceae; genus Microcoleus; species Microcoleus sp. PH2017_05_CCC_O_A. Next base: position 6,316 of record NZ_JAEQCB010000149.1, read on the forward strand.
GAGGGCGAAGGTCGCCAACAGACTGAAGCGCAAACCCCACTGGGTCGCATTGGACAGCCACAGGATATTGCAACTGCGGCTGTTTTCCTCGCATCCTCCGATTCAGCCTGGATCACTGGTGAAACGCTATACGTCACGGGTGGTCTTAGGTAGTCGGCATCATTGCAGACAAGTTGTTTAGATATCTCCCATAATTCTTGTGGAACAGGCATCCTGCCTGTTCTTGATAGGCTTTTTAAGAGATGTCTTTTAGATACACCAAAGTTGCGAAACACTATAAGGAGTACTGTGATGTCACCCGAAAATACCACCAAGATGCCGATTGTCTTTGTTCATGGACTCTGGCTTCATGCAGAATCCTGGAATCCTTGGATCGAGTTCTTCCACGAGCATGGTTATGACGCGATCGCCGCAAGCTGGCCGGGCGATGGGGCAACCACCGAGGCAACGCGCCAGAACGCTGATGCTGTCGCAGGCTATGGCGTGACCGAGATCGCTGACCACATTGCCAAGCAGATCAAAAAGCTCGATCGCAAGCCAATCCTCATTGGACATTCCTTTGGCGGAATCCTAGTACAGAACCTACTTGGTCGTGACCTTGCTGCCGCTGCGATCGCGATCGATTCTGCGCCGCCCAAGGGCGTACCCGAACTGCCACTCTCGGCACTGAAATCCGCGTTTCCGGTTCTGAGCAATCCCTTAAACTTCTGGCGTGCGGTGTCCCTGACCGAGCAACAGTTCCGCTTCGGCTTTACCAACGCCGTTTCAGAGCAGGAAGCTAAGGAACTGTACGCCAAGTACGCAATGCCAGCCCCTGGGCGACCATTTTTCGAGGCTGCCACAGCAACCCTCAACCCAAATGCAGCAACGAAGGTCAATGTGGCGAACGCGACTCGCGGCCCGTTGCTGCTGATATCAGGCGCAGAAGACAACACAGCTCCGTCAGTGATGGTCAAGAGTGCGCTCAATCTGTATCACAGGAAATCGAAGGCTGTAACCGAGTTCAAGGAGTTCGCCGATCGCGGGCACTCCCTGGTACTCGATCGCGGCTGGCGAGAAATAGCTGAATACAGCTTGGACTGGATGCGATCTAAGCATCTTCGATCGGCAGAACGGAGTTCGTATGCTCAGATCTTACACCCAAGCCAAAATCCCTAGTCAAGTGGGGAAAGAGGGGTGAAGGAACAGCGGCGTGCCATCGATCCTTTCCCCCTCACATCATTGTGCGATCGATTATCGATCGATGAGGGCAACGACATTCCAGATCCTCCCTAATCAAAAACAGGAGACACAAAAGATGAGCACGATCGCCACCAAAGACGGTACGCAGATTTACTACAAGGATTGGGGCGCAGGACAGCCCGTTGTTTTTAGTCACGGCTGGCCTTTAAATGCCGATAGCTGGGAAGCGCAGATGTTGTTTTTGGCAGAGCGTGGCTTTCGCTGTATCGCCCACGATCGACGGGGACATGGACGATCGAGTCAACCCTGGAACGGCAACGAGATGGATACCTATGCTGACGATCTCGCCGCGTTGATGGAAACGCTCGATCTCAACGCGGCTACCTTAATCGGCTTCTCCACAGGCGGCGAAGTCGCCCGTTATATCGGTCGCCACGGCACAGCCCGACTTGCTAAAGCTGCGCTGATCTCTGCTGTACCACCACTGATGCTCAAGACCGAACAAAATCCCGATGGACTGCCGATCGAGGTATTTGACGGACTCCGTGCTGGTTCCTTAGCCGATCGATCGCAACTCTACCAAGATCTCGCCAGCGGCCCATTCTTCGGCTTCAACCGTTCGGGTGCCAAAGTCTCACAGGGCGCGATTGACTGGTTCTGGTTCCAGGGAATGCAGGCGGGTCACAAGAATGCATTTGACTGTATCAAAGCTTTCTCTGAAACGGATTTCACTGAAGATCTCAAAAAGTTTGACGTGCCAACACTGATAGTTCATGGCGATGATGACCAGATCGTACCGATTGGTGCTGCGGCGATCGCTGCTGCAAAATTGGTAAAAAATGCCACCCTGAAAATATATCCCGGAGCACCTCACGGACTGGCTGACACGCATAAAGATCTCCTCAATGCCGATCTGCTATTGTTTCTCAAAGACTGACCTCTAAAACAATTGCATCGATAGCATCATAAACGCATTCTGCGCTGCTGCCTCTGCTCGCTCAGAAGTAACCTTTTGATAGCGTAAAGTAGTTTGAATATTTTCGTGCCCCATCAGTGCTCGTAACTCTTCAATCCCCATTAACCCAACCCGCTCGGTGGCAAAGGTATGGCACAGATCGTGAATCCGCACACCTTGAAGTGACGCTGGAAACAGCGATCTAGTTTTTGTGGGAACATCGAATATAATCGAGGGGTAAATTTATCGACGATCGCGATTGAAAACGCCGAACTGAGTCAGAGAAACGGGTGCAACGTCTTGGGGTCTACGATCTTAATCTCGTTGGCGTAGCCTGCCTTCGGCAATCGTTCTCCACCGCCGATCGCGAAGCGCGCCACCAAGGCGGTCGATTACGATCTGCAAGTAATCCACGATATTGAACCGGAAATTTCACTGCCGTAAAACGATTCATGACTCTTGGAAACATCGATCTTTAAAAGTAGCTATACAAAGGTTTTAAGCCTGTCGTGATACAGTTTTGCACGAATCATTGTCATACCCGATGTACTTTCGATCGAGTTCGGATTCTAACTTTAGTTAGAGCCAGCCTTCTACTTTGCGATCGCAGGGTTACTCTATCAATTTGTACTGTAAAAGTTTTAACTTGCTGTAGAAGACGGCTTGAAAGCGATCTCCTATATTGAACTTATTCTGAAATTTGAATGAAAAAGGAGACAAACCCATGAGCAACACCATCGACACAATGATCGATCCCAACGACGCAGTACTGCTGCTGATCGATCATCAGAGCGGACTCTTCCAACTTGTGCGTGACATCGAACTCCCAACCCTCCGCTCCAATGTTACGGCGCTCGCCAAGACTTCCCGACTCGCCAAGATTCCGACCTTCACGACTGCTTCGGTGCCCGATGGTCCCAATGGTCCCCTGATTCCCGAAATCCACCAGCACAATCCTAACGCGGTTTACATTCCGCGCACAGGACAGATTAACGCCTGGGACAACCCAGCTTGGGTAGACGCGATCGAGAAGACTGGGCGAAAGACTCTCCTCATCGCCGGAACTCTCACCAGCGTCTGCATGGCGTTTCCGACGCTGAGCGCACTGGCCGCTGGTTACAAGGTCTTCACGATCATTGACGCTTCCGGCAACTGGAGCCAGATGGCGACCGACCTCACTCTGGCTCGCGTCGTCCAGGCGGGAGCCATGCCCATTGACACTTACGCAGTAATCGGCGAACTCATGAACACATGGAACCGTCCGGACGCAATGGAGTTTGCCAGTGTCATGGTTGACCTCATGCCGATTTACCGCGCCCTGATGGAGAGCTATGACAAAGCTCAATCTGTGCAACGAGATGGACAGGAGACCAAGCTCGATCGGCAAATGGCATCTGTGTAAAAGCACCTAATTACAACGCGCACGCGCAAAATAAGAGCGATTGCCATCACATCGAACCGCAAGATTGGCATCGTCACCGCAAAGCATGCAACGCAGGATCTTGGATTGATCACTAAAATTATCCCAAATTCGCGGCATGTGCCGTGCGGAGAAGACCTTACAGGAGTAATGAAATGAAAGGCAATCAAACAATCAACGCAACAGAACAGAGCCGCCGAGACTTTGCTGGGCGCGCTGGCCGAGCAGAGTTTGACATCATTATCGTCGGCGGTGGGTCCGCTGGCGCAGTGCTGGCCAACCGACTGAGTGCCGATCCATCTCGCCGTGTCTTGCTGCTCGAAGCGGGCAAGGCATATCCCCCAAACGCCTACCCCGACCCAGTCCGCCGCCAGGACCTATTAGGTGGCGATTCGCAGCATGACTGGGGCTTTTACAGCGAGCCTGGATTGCTGGGCAGAAGGCTTCAGCTTTACCGTGGCAAGGTACTGGGTGGCTGTTCAGCCGTCAACGGCGCAGTGACGATGCGGCTGCCAAAATACGACCACGATCGCTGGGCCAATGCGCATGACCTCGACACCTTGAACTGGCAAAGCTCGCAGGTATTCTATCAATCGCTGGAGCGCAGCTCCGGCTCTGGCGGCGAGGGCCGTGACGGCCCCGTCCCCATCCACCAGCTTGGCGATGAGGAAGTCTCCGACCAGCATCGCGACTTCATCGCGTCGGCGCTGGCGGCGGGCTACGAGCGCACAGCGGGTTTCACGACCGAGCAGCCGCTGGGCGTTGGTCCGTATGTGATGAACACCCGCATGGGTGTGCGGCTCAACACGGGAATGACCCTGTTGGGTGATGCGGTGCGCACCCGGTCCAATCTGACCATCTGCGACGAGACGCTGGTCGATGCCGTGTTGGTGGAGCAAGGCAAAGCCCAAGGCGTCCGACTGGCTGGCGGCGCGATCATCCTGGCCGATGAAGTCATCCTGTCGGCTGGCACCTATGTCAGTCCGGCGATCCTGATGCGGTCTGGCATTGGCCCCGCTGAAGTGCTGCGCGGCCTCGATATCCCGGTTGTGTCCGATGTGCCGGTCGGTCGCCGTCTGCAAGACCATCCGCTGGTCCCGACCGTCTGGTCGATTCGCAAGGAAGCCGTGGGTCTTGCGTATCCCCCCATCGGCGCAATGCTGTGGACAGCATCCAGCCACGCGACAAGCGGCGAGGCAGATCTGAACATCAGCACCGCACCTATGCCCGACACTGGGCAGACTGCCGACGCTGCGATGTTCCTGCTGTTTGCGGCACTCGTGAGACCACGTTCCGTGGGAACGCTGACCATCGCCAGCCGTGATCCTAACGCCGCTCCCATCATCGATCTCGGCTTCCTGACGGACAGCGGCGATCGCGATCACTTGGTCGATGGTATTGAAGTCATCCGGAACATCGCGCGTCAGCAGCCCTTTGCCAGCATGGTGGGTGCGGAATTATCACCGGGCGCGGCGAAGAGTGACCGCGCATCGATCAACGCCACATTGGCCGCCGCTGTGCAGAGCTATGGGCATCCGACCTCCACGGTTCCAATGGGAGGGGCGCGCGATGCCGGGGCTGTGGTGGATATTGACGGGCGCGTTCGTGGCGTCAAGAGCCTGCGAGTCGTCGATGCCTCGATCTGGCCTGACGTGCCCTCCGTCGCAACGGGGTTCCCGACCATGATGCTGGCCGAAAGCATCGCTGCCCGGATGGTCTAAGAGAAGTACGCAATCAGCGAAAGCAACCCCGCCCGAAAGGGCGATAGCTCTGAGATTTGCCGCAGGGGCAAGTCAACATCATCAACCCCAACTTGGACACAATCACATGAAACAAGATCATCTCACAAGCGACGTCACGCTCGCCACCGCCGCACCCGCACACACGCAAGAGGCTGGCAAGGGTCTGACCGCAGCGCAATTGCTGAAGCGCAGTCTGGACACTTTTCTAGCCAAAGATATTAAGGGCTGGGCTGAACTCTGCGACGAAAACGTTGTCGTCGAATTCCCCTTCGCACCCGACGTGGCCTCCAGAAAGCTGGTTGGCCGCGCGGCCATCTACGAGTATTTGAAGAACTATCCCAGCGTCATTGACGTGCAGCGAACTCCCACGCTGAAGATCAACTCTACCGATGACCCCAACATGGCTATTGCCGAATGGAGCGTCTCAGGCCGGGTGATCAGTAACGGCAACCCCTATGAAATGAGCTACGCCACGTTTGTCACGTTCAAGAACGGGCTAATCGTCACCTACCGCGAGTACTGGAACCCGATGGCGTTCATGGCAGCCATGAGCGGCGCAAAGTTCTGACCCACATTCCGCAGATGTGGGTCGGATTTTTTTATCAGTTGTGAAAACTTGGAAGCCAAACGCTTTTGGGCTGAAATTATGCAGTGTTAGCCTTACAG